>NZ_JBITXP010000008.1:278144-379927 GCF_044544765.1 Streptomyces sp. NPDC053513 | reverse complement strand
CCTTCGGTCCCGTTTCCGGGCCCTCCGGGCGCTTCCTTCGTTTCCGACTCTATCAGATCTTTCCGATCCGATTTCCTCGGTGCTTTCCGGTCCCGAATTTGTTTTCTTCGAGGCCTTCCGGCGTGTTCCGACTTTATCAGAAGTTCTGAGTCGGATTTCCCGCCTCCCGGTTCGTCCTCCGGGCGCACTGCGGCGCCGGGGACTTCCCGATCTGGCGGAGCCGTAAACGTACTGGAGCGGGGCGCCCCGATGCAAATCGAGGAGCCCCGCTCCGCTGTTGCGCTGGTCAGGCGTCTCAGACCTCGACGACGACCGGGAGGATCATCGGGCGTCGGCGGTAGGTGTCGGAGACCCACTTGCCGACGGAGCGGCGGATCAGCTGCTGGAGCTGGTGGGGCTCGACCACGCCGTCCTGGGCCGACTTGTTGAGGGCCTGGTCGATCTTCGGGAGCACCGCGTCGAAGGCGGAGTCGTCGATGCCGGAGCCCCGGGCGTGGACGTGCGGGCCGCCCACGATCTTGCCGGTCGACGAGTCGACGACGACGAAGACCGAGATGATGCCCTCCTCGCCGAGGATGCGGCGGTCCTTGAGGGAGGTCTCGGTGACGTCGCCGACCGAGAGGCCGTCCACGTACACGTAGCCCGCCTGGACCTTGCCGGTGATGCGGGCGCGGCCGTCGACCAGGTCGACGACGACGCCGTCCTCGGCGATGACGATGTGGTCCTTGGGGATGCCCGTCATCGCGCCGAGCTCGGCGTTGGCGCGCAGGTGGCGCCATTCGCCGTGGACCGGCATGAGGTTCTTCGGCTTGCAGATGTTGTAGAAGTACAGCAGCTCGCCGGCCGAGGCGTGGCCCGAGACGTGGACCTTGGCGTTGCCCTTGTGGACCACGTTCGCGCCCCAGCGGGTCAGGCCGTTGATCACGCGGTAGACCGCGTTCTCGTTGCCCGGGATGAGCGAGGACGCGAGGATCACCGTGTCGCCGGGGACGATGCGGATCTGGTGGTCGCGGTTGGCCATGCGGGACAGGGCCGCCATCGGCTCGCCCTGGGAGCCCGTGCAGACCAGCACGACCTCGTCGTCCGGCAGGTCGTCGAGGGTCTTCACGTCCACGACGAGGCCGGCCGGGACGCGGAGGTAGCCCAGGTCGCGGGCGATGCCCATGTTGCGGACCATCGAGCGACCGACGAAGGCGACGCGGCGGCCGTACTCGTGGGCGGCGTCGATGATCTGCTGGATGCGGTGCACGTGGCTGGCGAAGCTGGCCACGATGATGCGCTTGGGGGCGTTCGCGAAGACGTTCCGCAGGACGTTGGAGATGTCCCGCTCCGGCGGGACGAAGCCCGGGACCTCGGCGTTCGTCGAGTCGGACAGGAGGAGGTCGATGCCCTCCTCGCTGAGCCGCGCGAACGCGTGGAGGTCCGTGAGGCGGCCGTCCATCGGGAGCTGGTCCATCTTGAAGTCGCCGGTGGCGACGACCATGCCCGCGGGGGTGCGGACGGCGACGGCCAGGGCGTCCGGGATGGAGTGGTTGACGGCGACGAACTCGCAGTCGAAGGGGCCCATGACCTCGCGGTCGCCCTCCTTCACCTCCAGGGTGTAGGGGCGGATGCGGTGCTCCTGGAGCTTCGCCTCGATCAGGGCGAGGGTCAGCTTGGAGCCGATGAGCGGGATGTCCGGCTTCAGCCGGAGCAGGTAGGGGACGGCGCCGATGTGGTCCTCGTGCCCGTGCGTGAGCACGATGCCCTCGATGTCGTCGAGGCGGTCCCGGATGATGCTGAAGTCCGGCAGGATCAGGTCGACGCCGGGCTGCTCCTCCTCGGGGAAGAGGACGCCGCAGTCGACGATCAGCAGACGGCCGTCGAACTCGAAGACCGTCATGTTGCGGCCGATCTCACCGAGGCCGCCGAGCGGGATGACGCGCAGGCCGCCCTTGGGCAGCTTCGGCGGGGCGCCGAGTTCAGGATGCGGATGACTCAAAAGACTCTCCTCACCATGCGCGCCACGTACCGGTCGGGCACGTGGCGCGCATGACAATCGTGCACTTGCTGTTGTCAGTGTTCAGTTGTGAAGTCCGTTGTCAGAGTTCTACCCCGCCGGCGGCCAGGTCGACCTTGAGCTGCTCGGTCTCCTGTGCGGAGAGTTCGACGAGCGGCAGGCGCAGCGGTCCGGCCGGGAGGCCCTGGAGGGCGAGCGCGGCCTTGGTGGTCATGACGCCCTGGGTGCGGAACATGCCGGTGTAGACCGGCAGCAGCTTCTGGTGGATCTCGGTGGCCTTCTGGACCTCGCCGCCGAGGTGGGCGTCGAGGAGGGCGCGGAGCTCCGGGGTGACGAGGTGGCCGACGACGGAGACGAAGCCGCAGGCGCCGACGGAGAGCAGCGGCAGGTTGAGCATGTCGTCGCCGGAGTACCAGGCGAGGCCGGAGCGGGCGATGGCCCAGCTGGCGCGGCCGAGGTCGCCCTTGGCGTCCTTGTTGGCGACGATGCGCGGGTGCTCGGCGAGGCGGACGATCGTCTCGGTGTCGATCGGGACGCCGCTGCGGCCGGGGATGTCGTACAGCATCACGGGGAGGCCGGTGGCGTCGGCGATGGCCGAGAAGTGCCGGTACAGGCCCTCCTGCGGGGGCTTGTTGTAGTAAGGGGTCACGGCGAGGAGGCCGTGGGCGCCGTCGCGCTCGGCGGTGCGGGCCAGTTCGACGGAGTGGTGGGTGTCGTTGGTGCCGATGCCGGCGACGACGTGGGCGCGGTCGCCGACCGCCTCCAGCACCGCTCGTACGAGCTCCGATTTCTCCGCGTCGCTGGTGGTGGGGGACTCGCCGGTGGTGCCGTTGATGACGAGGCCGTCGTTGCCTGCGTCCACCAGGTGGGTGGCGAGTCGCTGGGCACCGTCGAGGTCGAGTGCGCCGTCCGCCGTGAAGGGCGTGACCATGGCGGTGAGGACCCGCCCGAAGGGGGTCTGCGGAGTGGAGATCGGAGCCATGGGTAACACGCTACTCGCTGCTCAGCGCCGGGTGCCCCGGAGGGGGACGGGAGAAAGGGAGCCCGGCGCTGCCTGCTCGGGGGTTCAGGCAGCGCCGGGTCCGTTTGATCAGCCTAGATGAACTTCTCGAAACGTCGCAATACGGACACTTCGTATCGTGCTTTCGGACATGTGTGCCTGTAGGGCCGGACGGTCGGACGGCCTGCCCGAATCTCTACACACCCGTGACGTCCTACCGGAGGATGAGATTCGGCCGCTTTGATGAAAAAGGGCACCAAAACGTCGGTTCCGTCGTCTGTACCTGTGACGCAGCACGACGAAGAAGGAGAGTGGCTCTGATGTTCCGCCGGCGAGAGGCCGTACCGTTCGCGTTCGTCGCGGAGGCCGACCACTTCCGCAGTAACGTCACTCCACCGCCCCGGGAGCGCCTCAGCGCCTCGCAGATCGTGGGCCGCGCCCTGCTCGGGCTGACCGTCGTGGCCGGCCTCGTCGGGTCTCTCGTCCTGGGAATGCCCTCGCTCCAGTCGGGTGACTCGGCCACTCGTCAGCAGCAGTCCGAGGCCTCCGACAACCGCTGAGGTAGCCTCACCGGGCACCGCCCCTTCGAGCGTGCTTGTGAGTGAGGACCTGTCGTGCCCCTGCCCTTCCTGACGGCCGACCGTGCTTTTGACACGACCGACCACGTCGCCCTGCCGTTCGACGACCACGACCAGTGGCGACGGCCGTACCGGCCGGGGTCGTGGCGGGTGGGGACGGCGGCGCTCGCGCTGCTCCTCGCGTCCTTCGTCCTGCTCGCCGCCGTGATCATCGCCTTCGCCGGAGCCTTCGGCGGCGCGTGCGTCACGTTCGGCATCGCCCTGCTCGTCATCGCGGCCGCCCTGCGGATGCTGCGCATGGGCGCCTGGGTGAGCCGCGCCGGCGTGCGGCGCGTGGGCTTCTTCTCGACCGTCACCGTGCCCTGGGCGAAGGTGACGTCCCTGCGGACCACCCAGCAGCCGGTGCGCTGGCTGGGCCTCCCCCGTGCGGTCCAGGGCCAGGCCCTGGTGCTCGACCGGCAGGGTGGTGAGCAGCTGCTGCTGCTCACCGACCACAACGCCGACTTCCTCTCCCGCGTCGAGGCCTTCGACCGGGCGGCCGACACGGTCGAGGCCTGGAACGCCGAGTACGGCGCGGCCTGAGGCCCGTCCCCCTGATCCGGCCCGATCCGAAGGACGGACCCGGGCCGCTACGCGCCGGCCGGGCGCCCCTCGTGGAGCGCGATGGCCCGCTGCATCGCCTTGCGGGCCCGGGGGGTGTCCCGGGCGTCGTGGTAGGCCACCGCGAGCCGGAACCAGCAGCGCCAGTCCTCGGGTGAGTCCTCCGTCTCGGCCTTGCGCAGGGCGAAGACCTCGTCGGCCGAGTCCCGGTCGATCCGGCCGCCCTGCGTGCGCTTCAGGTCGTCGACGGGCAGGCCGCCCTCGGCCTCCAGCTCGGAGGCGAGGCGGCCCGCCTGACGCGCGAACCGGGTGTTCTTCCAGAGGAACCAGCCGCCCACGACGGGCAGCAGGAACGCCACCGCGCCCATGCCCATGGCGGCCGGCTCGCCCGTGAGGAGCAGCAGGACGCCCTCCATCCCCACCACGCCGAAGACGAGCACGAGCACGGTGGCCAGGAAGACGTACGTGATCTTTCCGCCCATGGCCGTCAGCCCAGGTCCAGGAAGTGCTCCAGGCCGAAGGTGAGGCCCGGAGTCGTGGTCACGCGGCGGGCTCCCAGCAGGATGCCCGGCATGAAGCTGGAGTGGTGCAGGGAGTCGTGGCGGACGGTGAGGGTCTCGCCCTCGCCGCCGAGCAGCACCTCCTGGTGGGCCAGCAGGCCCCGGAGGCGCACCGCGTGCACGGGGACTCCGTCGACGTTCGCACCGCGCGCCCCGTCCAGGGCGGTGGTCGTGGCGTCGGGCTGCGGGGCGCAGCCTGCCTTCGACCGGGCCTCGGCGATCAGCTGGGCGGTGCGGGTGGCCGTACCGGAGGGGGCGTCCACCTTGTTCGGGTGGTGCAGCTCGACGACCTCGACCGACTCGAAGTACGGGGCCGCGATCTGCGCGAACTTCATGGTGAGGACCGCGCCGATGGAGAAGTTCGGGGCGATGAGGACGCCGGTCTCCGGGGAGGCGGCGAGCCAGCCGTTCAGCTGCGCGAGGCGGTCCTCGGTCCAGCCGGTGGTGCCGACGACCGCGTGGATGCCGTGGCGCACGCAGAAGTCGAGGTTCTCCATGACCGAGTCCGGGGTGGTCAGCTCGACGACGACCTGGGCGCCCGCCCCGGTGAGCGCCTCCAGGCCGTCGCCGCGGCCGAGGGCCGCGACCAGTTCCATGTCCTCGGCGGCCTCGACGGCCTTGACCGCCTCGGAGCCGATGCGGCCCTTGGCTCCGAGGACCGCCACACGCAGCTTGCTCATTGCTCTTCCTTAAGGGGGACTTCGTGGGTCAGGAGACCGCTCGGTGGAGGCGGTCCGCCTGCTTGTCCTTCAGCGGGCCGATCACCGACAGCGAGGGCCGCTGCTCCAGTACATCGCGGGCGACCTCGCGGACCTCGTCCGGGGTGACCGCCGCGATCCGGGAGAGCATGTCGTCGACCGACATCTGGGTGCCCCAGCACAGCTCGCTCTTGCCGATGCGGTTCATCAGCGCGCCGGTGTCCTCCAGGCCGAGCACGGTCGAGCCGGAGAGCTGGCCCACGGCGCGGGTGATCTCCTCGTCCGTGAGGCCGTCCGAGGCGACCTTGTCGAGCTCGTCGCGGCAGATCTTCAGGACGTCGTGGACCTGGCTGGGCCGGCAGCCCGCGTACACCCCGAAGAGGCCGCAGTCGGCGAAGCCCGAGGTGTACGAGTACACGCTGTAGGCCAGGCCGCGCTTCTCCCGGACCTCCTGGAAGAGGCGGGAGGACATGCCGCCGCCGAGGGCGGTGTTCAGCACGCCGAGGGCCCAGCGGCGCTCGTCGGTGCGGGACAGGCCCGGCATGCCGAGGACCACGTGGGCCTGCTCGGTCTTGCGGTTCAGGAGCTCGACGCGGCCCGCCGTGCGGAGGGTCCGGGCGCCCACGCGGGGGGCGACGGGGACGGCGTCGGGGCGCCCGAGGGCGCCGGCCTTCTCGAAGGCGCGGCGGACCTGGCGCACCACCGTGGCGTGGTCGACGTTGCCCGCGCAGGCGACGACCAGGTGGGTCGGGTCGTAGTGCTTCTTGTAGAAGCGGGCGATCTGGCCGCGGCTGAGCGCGTTGATCGTGTCGACGGTGCCGAGGACCGGGCGGCCCAGCGGGGTGTCGCCGAACATC
Source organism: Streptomyces sp. NPDC053513 (assembly GCF_044544765.1). Classification (NCBI taxonomy): domain Bacteria; kingdom Bacillati; phylum Actinomycetota; class Actinomycetes; order Kitasatosporales; family Streptomycetaceae; genus Streptomyces; species Streptomyces sp. NPDC053513. The sequence goes on along the minus strand of NZ_JBITXP010000008.1, from coordinate 373,635 downwards.
GTCTGCGCGAACAGGTCGTGCACGACGTCGCCGGGGTCGTCCTCGGTCATCGCGATCTCCTCGAGGATGACGCCGCGCTCGGCGTCCACGTCCTCGTCGAGGATGAGCGAGTCGGTGAGCATGTCGCAGACGACGTCGATCGCCAGCGGCAGGTCGGTGTCGAGGACCCGGGCGTAGTAGCAGGTGTACTCCTTCGCCGTGAAGGCGTTCATCTCGCCGCCGACCGCGTCGAGCGCGGCGGAGATGTCGAGGGCGGACCGCTTGTGGGTGCCCTTGAAGAGGAGGTGCTCCAGGTAGTGGGTCGCGCCGTTGAGCGTCGGGGTCTCGTCGCGGGAGCCGACGTGCGCCCAGATGCCGAAGGTGGCGGAGCGCACGGAGGGGAGGGTCTCGGTGACGATCCTCAGGCCGCCGGGGAGGATCGTGCGCCGGACCGTGCCGATGCCGTCCTTGCCCGGGAGAAGCGTTTGGGTACGGGCGACGGCCCGCCCCTCCGAAGAGGGGCGGGCCGTCGCGCGGGAACTACGGGACGTCACTTGGCAGCGTCGTCCTTGTCGCCCTCGGCGCCGTCCTCGTCCGCGATCACGGGGATCAGGGAGAGCTTGCCGCGCTGGTCGATCTCGGCGATCTCGACCTGGACCTTGGAGCCGATCGCGAGCACGTCCTCGACGTTCTCCACGCGCTTGCCGCCGGCGAGCTTGCGGATCTGCGAGATGTGCAGCAGGCCGTCCTTGCCCGGGAGCAGGGAGACGAAGGCACCGAAGGTGGTGGTCTTGACGACCGTGCCCAGGTAGCGCTCGCCGACCTCCGGCATGGTCGGGTTGGCGATGCCGTTGATCGTGGCGCGGGCGGCCTCGGCGGCCGGGCCGTCGGCGGCACCGATGTAGATGGTGCCGTCGTCCTCGATCGTGATCTCGGCGCCGGTGTCCTCCTGGATCTGGTTGATCATCTTGCCCTTGGGGCCGATGACCTCGCCGATCTTGTCCACGGGGATCTTGACGGTGATGATCCGCGGGGCGTTCGGGGACATCTCGTCCGGCTTGTCGATCGCTTCCATCATCACGTCGAGGATGTGGAGGCGGGCGTCACGGGCCTGCTTGAGGGCCGCGGCCAGGACGGAGGCCGGGATGCCGTCCAGCTTGGTGTCGAGCTGGAGGGCGGTGACGAACTCCTTCGTGCCGGCGACCTTGAAGTCCATGTCGCCGAAGGCGTCCTCCGCACCGAGGATGTCGGTGAGGGCGACGTAGTGCGTCTGGCCGTCGATGTCCTCGGAGATGAGGCCCATGGCGATGCCGGCGACGGGGGCCTTCAGCGGCACACCGGCGTTCAGCAGCGACATGGTGGAGGCGCAGACCGAGCCCATGGACGTCGAGCCGTTGGAGCCGAGGGCCTCGGACACCTGGCGGATCGCGTAGGGGAACTCCTCGCGGGTCGGGAGGACCGGCACGAGGGCGCGCTCGGCGAGGGCGCCGTGGCCGATCTCGCGGCGCTTGGGCGAGCCCACGCGGCCGGTCTCGCCGACGGAGTACGGCGGGAAGTTGTAGTTGTGCATGTAGCGCTTGCGGGTCACCGGGGAGAGGGTGTCCAGCTGCTGCTCCATGCGGAGCATGTTGAGGGTGGTGACGCCCAGGATCTGGGTCTCGCCACGCTCGAACAGCGCCGAGCCGTGCACGCGCGGGATGGCCTCGACCTCGGCGGCGAGCGTACGGATGTCCGTGATGCCGCGGCCGTCGATGCGGACCTTGTCCTTGATGATCCGCTCGCGGACCAGCTTCTTGGTCAGCGCGCGGTAGGCGCCGGAGATCTCCTTCTCGCGGCCCTCGAAGGCCGGGAGGAGCTTCTCGGCGGCGATCTCCTTGATGCGGTCGAGCTCGGTCTCGCGCTCCTGCTTGCCGGCGATGGTGAGCGCCTGGGCGAGCTCGTCCTTGACGGCGGCGGTGAGCGCCTCCAGGACGTCGTCCTGGTAGTCCAGGAAGACCGGGAACTCGCCGGTGGGCTTGGCGGCCTTGGCGGCGAGGTCCGACTGGGCCTTGCAGAGGACCTTGATGAAGGGCTTCGCGGCCTCGAGACCGGCGGCGACGACCTCCTCGGTCGGCGCCTCGGCGCCGTCCTTGACCAGCTGGACGGTCTTCTCGGTGGCCTCGGCCTCGACCATCATGATCGCGACGTCGCCGTCCTCCAGGACGCGACCGGCGACGACCATGTCGAAGACGGCGTCCTCGAGCTCGGTGTGCGTCGGGAAGGCGACCCACTGGCCCTTGATCAGGGCGACGCGGGTGGCACCGATGGGGCCGGAGAAGGGCAGGCCCGCCAGGATCGTGGAGGCCGAGGCGGCGTTGATCGCGACCACGTCGTACAGGTGGTCGGGGTTGAGCGCCATGATCGTCTCGACGATCTGGATCTCGTTGCGCAGGCCCTTCTTGAAGGAGGGGCGCAGCGGCCGGTCGATCAGGCGGCAGGTGAGGACGGCGTCCTCGGAGGGGCGGCCCTCGCGGCGGAAGAAGGAGCCGGGGATCTTGCCGGCCGCGTACTGCCGCTCCTCGACGTCCACCGTGAGGGGGAAGAAGTCGAGCTGGTCCTTGGGGCGCTTCGAGGCGGTGGTCGCCGAGAGGACCATCGTCTCGTCGTCCAGGTAGGCGACGGCGGAGCCGGCGGCCTGCTTGGCCAGACGGCCGGTCTCGAAGCGGATGGTGCGGGTACCGAAGACGCCGTTGTCGATGACGGCCTCGGCGTAGTGGGTCTCGTTCTCCACTATGGGTTTCTCCTACGTGTTCGTCTTTGCGTCCTTCGGCCCGTGTGGCCGGGGACGGTGTGCGACGGAGGCGGAGAAGCTCGCCCTGGGTGCGGGCCGGTCTTCGATCGAAGCACCCGGATCTTCGTCTCCGGGGGCCACTACCGAGGACCGGCGGCTGGCCGGCGGCTTCACGCTCGTCGTACGGGGTTGTGCGACCAGCCTAAGTGCCGATGCGCACTTTGTGCACGTACAGCAAAGGGAGCGGCCCCCTGAAAGTGGGAACCGCTCCCTCATGGCGTCTTACTTGGCGCCGCCGGCCGCACCGCGGCGGATGCCGAGGCGGTCGACCAGCGTACGGAAGCGCTGGATGTCCTTCTTCGCCAGGTACTGCAGCAGGCGGCGGCGCTGGCCGACCAGGATCAGCAGGCCACGACGGGAGTGGTGGTCGTGCTTGTGCTGCTTGAGGTGCTCGGTCAGGTCCGAGATGCGACGGGACAGCATCGCGACCTGGACCTCGGGGGAGCCGGTGTCGCCCTCCTTGGTGCCGAACTCGGCCATGATCTGCTTCTTGACAGCGGCGTCGAGAGCCACGCGGATCTCCTCTTGGTGTTCGTGCGCCCGCGAGTGCCCCTGGTCCAGTTCTCAGGGGAAGCTTCCGTGACTCGACGGGCGAAGGTCCGATGGGCGCAGCTTCCAGGGCCTGGGAAGACTTCCGGGAGCGCGTACACAAACGGCCGTCACACAGCGTACCAGCTCGCCCGAGCGCTCCCGTATCGCCCTCCTACTTGCTGGTGAGGGAGCGGACCTGGTCGAAGACGTCGAGGACCGCGAGGCAGAGCGGGACGAGGGAGAGCAGGACGAAGCCCTCGGCGAGGTCGAGGAGGCGGCCCCAGAAGGGCGAGAGGCCCTTCTTCGGGATGATCAGACCGATCGCGGTGATCAGCGCGGCACCGGCGGCGACGGCGGCGGTGAGCCAGATCGTCCGGACGTCGAGGCCGCCGCGGTCCCCGTACATGAGGAGGTCCTTGACCAGGTCGGCCGGCGGGTTGAGGGAGAGGCCGAGGACGAGCAGCGCGATGGCGGCGATGCCGGCGACGAGGACGCAGGCGACCTGTGAGGTGTACCGGAAGAGGCGGGCGCGCAGAAGCATCGCGAGGCCGGCGGCGAGGGCGAGGAGCTGGCCCCAGACGTTCCCGGCGAAGCCGAGGACGGCGGCGGAGCCGACGACGACGGCCGCGCAGCCGCCGACCAGGCCGAGGAGCATCTCGTGGCCGCGGCGGGCCTGGAGCGCGATGCGCTCGCCGTCGACGGGCTGCGCCTCCTCGTTCTGCGGGTCGGCGGAGAAGTCGTCGGCGGCGGCGCTGCGCGGGGCGGCGTAGCCGATGGGGAGGCGGGCGAAGCGGGCGGAGAGGCCGGGCAGGAAGGCGACCAGGCCGATGGCGACGGGGGCGCAGGTGGCGGCCGCCTCGGTGGCGGTGGTCTCCGTGAGGATCATCAGGAAGGTGGCGAGGGTGCCGACGCCGGCGAGGAAGGTGGCGGCGACGAAGGGGGCGTCCCCGCTGGGGGTGAGCGCGACGAGGGCCACGGAGGCGACGAGGACGGTGACGGAGCCGAGCAGGAACTGCAGGCGCCCGGGGCCCTGACCGGCGTCGGCGGCGATGATGCCGGAGCCGGCGATGAGGAGCAGCGGCAGGGCGCCAAGGCCGAGGGCGACGGCGGTGGCCCGGTCCGCGTAGACGCGGGCGCGGACGCCGGCGAAGGCGGTGAGGAGGAGGCCGGCGGCGCCCGCGACGATCCCGGGGAGGCTGTGCATGTCGTGGCGGACCGGGTCGGCGAACCAGAGGACGAAGCCCATGAGGACGAGGAGCAGCACGCCGCCGAGGAGTCCGGCGCCGCGCAGCAGTTCGTCGCTCCACAGGTGCCGGTCCCGGGTGACGGCGGAGGCGACGGCGTCGGAGACGTCGTCGTAGACGGCCGGCGGGAGGGACTGGGCGAAGGGGCGCAGCGAGAGCACCTCGCCGTCGAGGACCTGCTGGGCGACGAGGGTGCGGGCGCCGTCGAGGACGGATCCGTCGCGGCGGACCAGGTGGTAGCCGGTCGGGGTGCCGGGCGCCTGGGTCTGGCCGGTGAGGCGCAGGATCTCCGGGTAGACGTCGGCGACGGCGATGTCCTCGGGGAGCGCGACGTCGATGCGGCTGTCCGGCGCCACGACGGTGACGCGGCAGAAGCCGGTCGTTGCGGTCGTACTCACGTGTGTGGACCCCCTGATTCGCGGTTGCGTCCGTCCGGTTCGCGGTTGCGCCCGTTCTGATTCGCGGTTGCGCACGATGCGCGCGCCACCCTACCGGGGACGGCCGGTGGGGGCTGCAAGTAGGATCGCCGTCCCATGGGGGAAGTCCGCGCACTCGGCTGCCGACAGGGGTGGCGTGCGGATGCTCCCGCCACGAGCCCGCCTCCAACGAGGGATTGATGCGCCGGTGAGCCAGATCGTCGTCAAACGCCCGCCGAGGTCCCTTCCTCCGGAAGTGCCCGGTGAAGAGCTGGTCCTGGAGCCTCCGCCGGAACTTCCGCGGGGACAGCAGGAGTCGGCGTTGATGCAGCTCCTGCCGATGCTCGGTATGGGTTCGTCGGTCGTCTTCTTCTTCATGACGCCGTCGCCGATCATGCGGATCATGGGCTCGCTGATGCTGGCGTCGACGGTCGGAATGGCCATCGCCCAGTTCGTCAGATTCCGTCGCGGTACGCAGGGGCAAATGGCCGATGTCCGCCGCGACTACCTCAAATACCTCGCGCAGACCCGGCGTACGGTCCGGCGCACGGCGCGCAGGCAGCGGGACGCGCAGCTGTATCTGCACCCCGCTCCCGAGCAGTTGTGGTCGGTGGTGGCCGAGGGTTCCCGGGTGTGGGAGCGCCGGGTCGGCGACCACGACTTCGGACAGGCGCGGATCGGTCTCGGGGCGCAGCAGTTGGCGACTCCCCTGGTGGCGCCGGACACGGCTCCGGTGGACGAGCTGGAGCCGCTGTGCGCGGGTGCGATGCAGCAGTTCCTGGCGGTGCACGGGACGTTGGACGGACTGCCGATGGCGGTCTCGATGCGGGCGTTCTACCACGTGACGGTGTCGGGCGATCCGGAGTCGGCGCAGGCGGCGGCGCGGGCGCTCGTGGCGCAGCTGGTGACGCTGCACTCCCCCGAGGACCTGATGCTCGCCGTGGTGGCGGCGCGGCCTGCGCAGGAGCGCTGGGACTGGACGAAGTGGCTGCCGCACACGCAGGTGCCGGGGCAGGTCGACGGGGCGGGCACGAAGCGCCTGTTCGGCGACGACCTCGGTGAGCTGGAGAACCTGGTCCGCTCGAAGCTGGACGGGCGGACGCGGTTCTCCCGGGAGAGCCAGCCGGTGCTCGACCAGCCGCACGTGGTGGTGATCCTGGACGGCGGGATGGTGCCGCCGGACTCGCTGCTCGCGGCGCCCGAGGGCCTTCAGGGCGTGACGATCGTGGAGGTCGTCCCCGGGGAGCTCGACGAGCCGCGCGGTGGTCTCTCGGTGGTGGTACGGCCGGGCCGGCTGCGGCTGGAGTCGGGCGGCGGCTACGCGTACGAGGGGGTGCCGGACGGCATCTCGCTGCCGGCGGCCGAGGCGCTGGCCCGGCAGCTGGCGCCGCTGCGGATGGGCGGCGGGGACGACGACGAGCCGCTGCTCGCCAACCTGGACTTCACGGATCTGCTGAACCTGGGCGACGCGGCCTCGGTGGACGTGACGCGGACCTGGCGCCCCCGGTCGGTGGCCGAACGCCTCCGGGTGCCGATCGGTGTCGGCGAGGACGGCCAGCCGGTCATGCTGGACCTGAAGGAGGCGGCGCAGGAGGGCATGGGCCCGCACGGTCTGTGCGTCGGCGCGACGGGTTCCGGAAAGTCGGAGCTCCTTCGCACGCTGGTGCTCGGTCTGGCGGTGACGCACTCCTCGGAGACGCTGAACTTCGTCCTCGCGGACTTCAAGGGCGGCGCGACCTTCGCGGGCATGTCGCAGATGCCGCACGTGGCGGCGGTCATCACCAACCTGGCGGACGACCTGACCCTGGTCGACCGCATGGGCGACGCGATCCGCGGCGAGCTCCAGCGGCGGCAGGAGCTGCTGCGCTCGGCGGGCAACTACGCGAACATCCACGACTACGAGAAGGCGCGGGCGGCGGGTGCTCCGCTGGAACCGCTGGCCTCGCTGGTCCTGGTGATCGACGAGTTCTCCGAGCTCCTCACCGCCAAGCCCGACTTCATCGACATGTTCATCCAGATCGGCCGCATCGGCCGTTCGCTCGGCGTGCACCTGCTGCTCGCCTCGCAGCGCCTGGAGGAGGGCAAGCTGCGGGGCCTGGACACGTACCTCTCGTACCGGATCGGTCTGCGGACCTTCTCGGCGGCGGAGTCGCGGACGGCGATCGGAGTGCCGGACGCGTACCACCTGCCGTCGGTGCCCGGTTCGGGCTATCTGAAGTTCGGCACGGACGAGATGACCCGCTTCAAGGCGGCGTACGTGTCGGGGACGTACCGGACGGGCGGGCCGCGCCTGGAGATCGGGCAGCTGCCGGTGGAGCGGCGGCCCGCGCTGTTCACGGCGGCGCCGGTGCCCGTGGTGTACGCGGCGCCGGACCCGGCCTATCTGACGGCGCAGCGCGACGAGGAGGACGACGCGCTCGCGGACACGGTCCTCGACGTGATCGTGCGCCGTCTGGAGGGCCAGGGGGTGCCGGCGCACCAGGTGTGGCTGCCGCCGCTCGACCAGGCGCCCTCACTGGACCAGCTGCTTCCGGGGCTCGCGCAGACGGCGGACCGGGGGCTCACGGCGACGGAGTACACGCGTCAGGGCGGGCTCACGGTGCCGCTCGGCCTCATCGACAAGCCGTTCGAGCAGCGGCGCGAGGTGCTGTACCGGGACTTCTCGGGCGCGGCCGGTCACATGATGGTGGTCGGCGGTCCGCAGTCCGGCAAGTCGACGATCATGCGGACGCTGATCTCCTCGTTCGCGCTCACCCACACCCCGGCCGAAGTGCAGTTCTACTGCCTGGACTTCGGTGGCGGCGGCATGGTCTCGCTGGCCGACCTGCCGCACGTCGGCGGGGTGGCGTCCCGGCTCGATCCGGAGCGGGTGCGCCGGACGGTCGCGGAGGTCATGGGCGTCCTGAACCGGCGGGAGGAGTTCTTCCGCGCGCACTCCATCGACTCGATCGCGACCTACCGGCGCAAGCGGGCCGCGGGCGAACTGCCGGGTGAGGCCTGGGGCGACGTGTTCCTGATCGTGGACGGCTGGGGGACCTTCCGCAACGACTACGACATGCTGGAGCCGATCGTCTCCGACATCGCGGCGCGCGGTCTGGGCTACGGCATCCACGTGGTGATCACCGCCGCCCGGTACATGGAGGTGCGGGCGGCGCTCAAGGACCAGATGCTGGGCCGGCTGGAGCTGCGGCTCGGTGACGTCATGGACTCCGAGTTCGACCGGAAGGTCGCGGCGAACGTGCCGACCGGGGTGCCGGGCCGCGGCCAGGTGCCGGAGAAGCTGCACTTCATGGGGGCGCTGCCGCGGATCGACGGGTCGAGCTCCTCGGCCGACCTGGCGGAGGGCACGGCGGCGTTCGTGCAGGCCGTGAAGGCGAGCTGGACCGGGGCCCCGGCGCCGGCGGTGCGGCTGCTGCCGCGCAAGCTGCCGGCGGAGCAGCTGCCGAAGGGCTTCGAGTACCCGCAGCACGGCATCGCGATCGGCATCGACGAGACGAACCTGGAGCCGGTGTTCGTCGACTTCGAGTCGGATCCGTTCTTCCTGATCTTCGGCGAGAGCGAGTCCGGCAAGACGGCGCTGCTGCGGCTGATCGCCAAGCAGCTGTGCGAGCGGTACTCGCCGGAGCAGGCGCGGATCGTGGTGGGCGACTACCGGCGGACGATGCTGGAGGCCGTGGCGCCCTCGCACCTCCTGGAGTACGCGCCGATGGCCTCGGCCATGCAGATGCACATGGACGCGATCAACACGGTGATGACGAAGCGGGCGCCGAAGCCCGACATCACGCCGCAGCAGCTGCGCGACCGCAGCTGGTGGTCGGGTCCGCAACTGTTCGTCCTGATCGACGACTTCGAGCTGGTGGCCACCAACTCGGGCAACCCGCTGGCCGTTCTGGTGGAGAACCTGCCGTTCGCGCGGGACGTCGGCATCCGGTTCGTCGTGGCGCGCAGTCAGGCGGGCGCCTCCCGCGCGATGTACGAGCCGTTCATGCAGCGGATGCGGGAGCTGGGCGCGCAGGGCGTGCTGCTCTCCGGCGATCCACAGGAGGGCGACATCCTGGGCGGCGTCCGGGCGCGGCCGATGCCGCCGGGCCGGGGCACGTTCGTTTCGCGCAAGCGCGGGACGCCGCTGGTGCAGCTGGGCTGGCTGCCCGAACAGCACTGAGCTCCCGGAACGGCCCTGAGCGGAGCGGTCCCTCCCACTACTGTGGGAGGGACCGTCGTACCACCGCGAAGGGATTGCGCCGATGACCGACGCCCACGAGACCGCCGCCGAGAGCGCGGACGCGGCCCTGGCCGCCGAGAAGCAGCGCCAGAAGGACGAGCTGTACGCGCTCGACATCTCCGGCGTGGAGTGGCAGGGCGCGCCGGGGACGAGCCCGGACGAGGAGCGCGTGGAGATCGCGCGGCTGCCCGGGGGCGCGGTGGCGATGCGCTCGTCGCTCGACAAGGACACGGTGCTGCGGTACACGAAGGCCGAGTGGGACGCGTTCGTCCTGGGCGCCAGGGACGGCGAGTTCGACCTTCGGTAGGGACGTACGCGTGAGGGGGTGGCCCGTCGGACGGGCCACCCCCTCACACGTGTTCGCGAGGTCTCGCGGCGGGCGCGGACGCACGCCGCCGGACCCGCGTCAGCGGGCTCACATCATGCGGAAGCGCGCCGCGTTGCCCTTGTCGGTGTCCTGGTAGCCCGCGACCGACTCGTCGAGGAGCTGGGCGATGCGCGCCAGGTCCTGGTTCATGCCGGCCATGTCGCGGGTCAGGCGGTCCTGGCTCTCGCGGTAGGCGATCTTCGCCTCGCCCTCCCAGTTGGAGGCGACGCGGTTGACCTCGGCCATGAGGTCGTCGAGCTTCTGCGTGAGGGTGGTGGAGGTCAGCCGGGTGTCGGCCGCCGCCTGCGTCACGGTGTCGTAATTGACCGCAGTGGTCATGGTGATGACTCCTGAAGTGAGAGTGGCGCGGAGGACTGGTCGGGTCGGACGGCTCAGACGCCGAGGATGGCGCTCTGGCCACCGGAGGCGCCGCCGCCGGAGCCGCTGTCCATCTGACGGAAGGACCGCAGGCGGTCCTCCTCCTCGCGCGAGAACCCGTCGGCGCTCATGCGCATGATCTCCTCGAGCTTGCTGAGCTCGGCACGCATGCTGCGCAGGCGCTGGTTCAGGTCGTTCTGGACCCGGTCGTACTCCTTGCTCGCAGCACCCTGCCAGCCCGCCTGGACGCGGTCCACCACGCCGTTGAGGGAGGTGATGCGGGCCTGGAGCTCGTCGGAGAAGTCCTGGATCCGGCCGGCGAGCTTGATCTGTTCGGCACTGGTTACGTTCAGGTCTTTCGACATCTTGCCCCTTCTTCCTTCGGTGGCTGCGACGGACCGGCCGTCGGGCCATCCGGTCGTGATGCGGACGGGAATCTTCTGATGCCGCCCCCGTGCTGGGTTCGCACTGCCGTGCCCCCAGCGGTCACTGTAGCCATTGACGGCGGCAGTTCCAACTGCAAAGGGAGGACCCGATACTTGACCGATACGCGCGTCACCGGGCCTCCCTCCTGCGGCGGCTGTCGCGGATCACGGTGGCCGTCCCGGCGACCACGGCCACCAGGACACCTCCGATCCCCAACGCGTAGGTGGCGAGCCGTTCGGAGCGCTCCTGGGGCGTCTCCGACAGCGTCAGCCGGGCCGGCTCGGGGGCCGGCGGCTTGGGCGGGCCCGGGTCGGGCACGGGCGAGGAGGCCGGCGTCCCGGGCTGGTCGGCGAGCGCCCGTACGGGGTCGATCACGCCCCAACCGACGTGGTCGTCACGGCCGTTGACGGAGCGGACGGCGGTCTGCTCGATCCGGGTCACGATCTGGGCCACGCTCCACTTCGGGTACTTGGCGCGGAGCAGGGCGGCGACGCCGGCGACGTACGGGGCGGAGAAGCTGGTGCCGTTGTCGACGCACTGGCCGCCGCCCGGGACGGTGGAGACGATGTCGACGCCGGGCGCGGCGACGCCCACCATCGGGCCGGACTGGGAGAAGACGGCGCGTTCGTTGTTCCGGTCGGAGGAGGCGACGGCGAGGACGCCGGGGAAGGCGGCCGGGTAGGTCTTCTTGAGGGCCCCGTCCATGCCGTCGTTGCCGGCGGAGGCGACGACGACGACGCCCTTCTCGATCGCGTGGGCCACGGCCTTGGCCATGGGCGAGTCGAGGCCCAACGGCTGGGTGGTGTCCTGCGAGATGTTGATGACGTCGGCGCCGGCCTTGTCGACGGCGTAGGTGATCGCCTGCGCCATCGTGTCGGACTTGCCGCTGTTCTTCTCGTCGTTCTGCCGGATCGGGATGATCGTCGCCTCGGGCGCGAGGCCGACGAAGCCGGTGCCCTTGACGGGGCGGGCGGCGATGATGCCGGCGACCTTGGTGCCGTGGCCGACCTCGTCGACGGTGCCGTCGGTCTTGCCGCGCTTCTCGTCCCCGAAGGAGGGGTTGTTCTTGTCGGGCTTGAGGAAGTCCTTGCCCGACTTGGCGTCGACGGCTTTGCGCAGCTGCGGGTTGACGTCGTCGACGCCGGTGTCGATGACCGCGACCCGGACGCCCTCGCCCCTGGTGTCCTGCCACAGCTCGTCGAGGAGGACCCGCTGGAGCGGCCAGGGGACGCCCTCGATCTGCTTCTTCATGGGGAAGGTGCACTCGCCGCTGCCGTCGAGGGCCGGGCCGTCGGGGCGGGGCGGGGCGGGGGCGGCGGCCGCGGCGGGGGCGGCCAGCAGGGCCGTGAGGGTGCCCGCGGCGAGCAGGGCGGCCGCGCGGTACGTCGTCGTCACCGGTGTCACCCCCTAGGAACCCTGCGGCTGACGCGCGCTGTTGGTGTCGAGCCGGGGGCCCTTCGAGAGGAACTCCGACCATTCGATCGGGACGAGGACCGGCTGGACCTTGTCGTAGCCGAGACGCTTCTGGGCGTCGCTGGGTTCCGGCCGTCCGTCGGTCTGCTTCTGTTCGCCGGCGCCGATCTCGGAGCGGGCGGAGTCGCTGTCGCCGTTGGCCTGGACGGCGTACCGCAGGCCGGTGTCGGTGACGAGGAAGAGGGAGCCGTCGGGCGTCTTCTGCTTGCCCTGGATCTGCGTGTAGAGGAGGCCGGTGCCGGGGGTGACGTACGTGCTGGTGCCGCCGGCGGTGATGTCGGCGGGGTACTCGGTGCCGGCCCAGGTGGTGAGCGTGGTGCCGCCCTTCTCGTCGACGTCGGTGAGGACGTTGCAGACGGTGTCGCGGGCTCCGTTGCCGGTGGCGGCGTTGACCTGCTGGGGCTTCAGCGTGGGCCAGCGGGCGTCGGCGTGGAAGACGGCGGGGTCCGAGACGAAGGAGGAGGCGTCGACCGTGGTGGGCTGGCCGTCCATGTCGAGGTCGCGCGTCTGCGGGGAGTTGATGATCAGCCAGGCGGTGAAGGGAGTGACCGGCTGGACCTTGCCGGGCAGCACCACGTAGTACTGGGGGCCGGAACCGGTCCGGGCGAGGAGGACCAGGCCGACCCGGTTCTCGGTCCCGTTGAGGTTGCTGTCGGGGATGTCGGTGGCGGCGCCGACGTTCCCCTCGATTTCCGGGAAGTCGATCTCGTCGCCGGTCTTCAGGGTGGCGAGCCAGTCGTCGGTGACGGGCTGCGGCTCCTTGTTGGGGCCGACGAGGGCGGTGAGGAGCCTGGGGTCGTCGGCCTTGACCGGGTACTTGGTGCCGGTGCGGTCGACGATGAACTGGGCGTTCCCCTTCTGCCCCTTGACGTACAGGATCTCGCCGTTCTTCAGCTCGTGGCCGTCCTCGGTCCGCTTCATGTCGCGCTTGGCGAAGAGGAAGGTCGCCTTCTGGACGCTGGCGCCCTTGCCGCCGCCGGGCTGCTCGCAGACGGCCCACCGCTTCTCCGTGCCCGCGTCGCCCGGGGCGGGCAGCCGGTCGGGGGCGTACGGGATGCCGAGGATGGGCCCGCGCGGCGGCTTGCCCTCGTCGAGCTTCTTGTCGTCGACCTGGACGATCTGGAACTGGTCGGGGTCGAGCAGCAGTCGGGCGGAGGCGAGGTTGAGGACGGGGTGGAGCAGGGTCTTCTTGCCCTTGCCCTTGCCGGTCTCCAGGACGACGTACCGGGTGGTCGACTGCTTGCCGATGATGACCCGGGTGCCGGGGGTGTCCCAGCCCTTGGGAGCGGTGGGCTTGAACATGCCCCAGGCGCCGAATCCGGCGACCACGAGCGCGGAGACGATCAGACCGGGGACGACCGCCTTCAGCGGCTTCGGAGCCCCCTCCTCCGTGCCGGAGGGCGAGGGTTGGAGGAATGCCGCCACCGTGCGCTTCTTCGCAAAGGTGTACGCGTTGAGCTCGTCCCGCCGCGATGCCATGAGTCCCCATTCTCGTCAGGCGCGATCTTCGCGCGGGGCCGCCGGGGTGGTGACACCCGGGCCCCGGCCTTCGGACCGGCCCCCTACTATGCCTGCTGTCCCGTGGGGTTCGTGGGGCGGGTAGGGTGATCCGGCCGCCAAAGCCCTGGCGGGCCAGGGTCATCGGGACGAATTGAGGGGGATTCTCCATCATGGCTTCCGCGAGGCGGAGGCGGCCCGCCGCGGCCGCTGCCTCCACACCCCCGTCCACGGGCTCCGCCCCCGCGGTCTCGCCGCGGCTCCAGGCGCGTCCCGGACACTTCGGTTCGTTCCGATTGCAACAGCTCGTACTGATCGAGGTGGCGGCGGCGCTGCTGCTCCTCGCCTGGGTCGTCGAGCCGATGCTGCTCGTCCCCGCCGGCGTGATCGCCGTCGTGCTCGTCCTGCTCGCCGTGGTGCGCCGGCACCGGCGTTCGCTGCCCGAGTGGCTCGGCACCTTCCTCGCGCTGCGCGCCCGCTCGCGCCGGGCCGCCTCGCTCACGGTGCCGGAGGGCACCGAGCCGGGGTTCGCGCCGCTCGTGGAGTGCGATCCGGCGCTGCGGACCTACGCGTACAGCGACCGCGACCGGCGTCCGGTCGGGATGGTCGGCGACGGCACCTTCCTGACCGCCGTCCTGCGGGTCGAGTCGGACGGCACGGCGCTTCGTCCGGACCGCGCGGCGAAGCCGCTGCCCGTCGGGCTCGTCCGGGACGTGCTGAGCGTGGACGGCATCCGGCTGGAGTCGGCGCAGATCGTGCAGCACACGCAGCCGGCGCCCGCCCCGCACCTGCCCGCGCAGTCGATGGCCGCCCGCAACTACGGGCCGCTCCAGGCGCAGACGGGTTCGCCCGCGGTGCGCATCACCTGGATCGCGCTCAAGCTCGACCCCGAGCTCTGCCCGGAGGCGGTCGCCGCGCGCGGCGGCGGCATGACCGGCGCCCAGAAGTGCGTGGTGCGCGCGGCGGACCAGCTGGCGAGCCGGCTCGCAGGCGCCGGGTTCCGGGCGAGCGTGCTGACGGAGCAGGAGCTGACGTCGGCGCTCGCCACGTCGAGCTGTGCCAGCCCGATGGCGATCGCGCAGGCGGGCCGGGGCCAGGCGCAGGGGCGCCGGACCCAGGAGACCGCGCGGACCTGGCGGGTGGACGACCGGCGGCACACGACGTACTGGGTGGGGCGCTGGCCCCAGTTGGGCGGGCGGAACGGCGGCGCGGGCGCGTCGATGCCGCAGCTGGTGGCCCTGCTGACCTCGCTGCCCGCGCTCGCGACGACGTTCAGCCTGACGCTGAGCGGTGGGGACCGGCAGGAGGTGACGGTGACCGGGCACGTGCGGATCACCGGACGCAGCGACGAGGAACTGGTGGCCGCGCGGCACGAGCTGGAGCGTGCGGCGCGCGGGGTGAAGACGGGGCTCGTCCGGCTCGACCGGGAACAGGTGCCCGGCATCCTGGCGACGCTTCCGCTGGGAGGTGCGCGCTGATGTCCACCGCCTCCTTCGGTACGTCACCGGCCCCGGGCTCCTCTTCCGTCCGGCGTACGGGGCGGGCCTCCCGGCCCCGGTTCGGTTTCGGGCTCGTCGGGCCGCGCCGCGACCGGCACTCCGTGGCCCTGGAACAGCTGGAGGCGCTGGCCCTGCCGGTCGGCGACGACGGCATGGTCATCGGCGTGGACGCCGAGGGCCGTCCGGCCGTGCTCGGCATCAACCGGCCCGTTCCCTACGACGTCACCCTCATCGGCGGTCTGTGGACCGCGCAGGTGCTGGCCCTGCGCGCGGCCGCGACCGGTGCCCGGGTGGCGGTCGAGACCGGCCGGGCCCAGGCGTGGACGGCCCTGGCGCAGGCGGCGGGCGGCGGGCAGCCGTGCATCACGCTGCACGACGTGGGCCGGGTGCCGCCGCAGGGCGCGTCGGCGGGCAGTCCGGTGGTCGTGGTGCGCGACTGCGGCATGCGGCCGCCGCGCGGCCGCGTCGTGTCGGCGCCCTGGCAGTCCGTGGTGACGCTGCTGCCCTATCTGAGCCCGGTCGCGCCCCGGCTCCTGGAGAAGTCCTCCCTGGTCGGCGTCCAGCGGGTGTCCCCGGACGAGGCGGCCCAGATCGGCCGCATCATGAACCTGCCCCGGACCGAGTACGAGGCGCTGTCCACGCTCGCCGACGGGGTGACCCTCTGGTGCACGCCGAACGACCGCCAGTTCGTGATGACCCAGGCGACGGACGCCGAGACCGGATTGTTGGGCGGCGCCCGCCGGATGGACTGAGCGGCGCCCCCATGACACGAGACCGTTCAAGTACGTCCGTTTTTGCATCGTTTTGAACGGTGGAGGTTCTCACTCTGCGGCGCGGCCGGGTCACTTGGGGCCCGGACCGGGGTGCGGAGGCGGGCGCGGAGGGGCCGTCGGCCCTGCCCCGGCGCGCCCCGCGACGTTTAGGGTGGAAGGGCCCCGCCCACAACGGCACAAGGGTGCTCGACCACACCAGGAGGCAAAGTGAACGGCGATCGCGACGAGATCCACGGGGGTTGGAATCCACCCGCCGACGATCAGTCCGACGCGGATCCCGCCGAGATGACGGGTGAGTTCACCATCGACTACACCCCGCCCGCCTGGTACACGCAGAACGCGTCGGGCGGTACGGGGACGGGCGGTGCCACTCCCCCGCCGCCGAGCGGAGCGCCGGTCGCCGTGCCGGGCCTCCCGGCGGGCGGCGGCTTCGAGCCCAGCTGGAGCGTCGCACCGCCGGCCCCGCCGGTGACTCCCGCCCCCGCGCCGGGGGTCGCGCCCGTCGCCCCTGCCCCGGCGCAGCCGGGCGGCGCGGTGCCTCCGGCGGTTCCTCCGTACGGTGCGCCGGGTGCGCCCGCGGCCGCCGCGCCGGTTCCGGTCACGCCCGGTCCCGGCACCCCCGGTCACGGCACCCCCGCGGCCGGCGTCCCCGCGCCGGCGTTCCCGCCCGGTGCGCCGGTGCCGGGGCAGCCGGCGGCGCCCTTCGGCGCGCCTGTACCGGGCGCGCCGGCGTCCGACGCCTCGCCGTCGTCCGACGCCTCGCCTTCCGTCCCGGCGCCCGCGGCCCCCTCCGGGGGCGGGGACGTCGAGGGCGGCGCCACCATGCGCTTCTCCCCCGCCCAGCTCCAGCGCGAGGTCGCCGAGCGCTCGGCGGAACGGCCGGAGGCCGCGGAGGGCTCCACCGGCTCCCCGACGCCCGCCGCCGCCGATACGTCGGAGCCCGCCGCGGCCGAGGGGACCGCCGAGCCCGCCGGTCCGGCGGACACCGTCCAGGACTCCCCCGCCGCTCCCGACGAGTCCGCGACCTCCGTCGCCGCGCCGGCCGGGGACGCCACCGACAGTGCGACGGGCGCCGAGGCGCCGCGCCCGTCGGACGGATCGGACGGATCGGACGGGACGAACGAGTCGGATACGTCGGACGACGCGGACGGCTCCGGGAGTTCCGACCGCTCGGACGGCGTCGAGCGGGCCGGGGCGGCCGCCGACGACGCGACCGGGGCCGACACCGCCGACGACACCACGGGGGCGGAGGACGAGCCCGCCGCACCCCTCGCGGTGACCGAGCCCGACTCCGGGACCGGCACCGAGGCGGAGGCCCCCGCCGCCGCCCCCCTCCCGGCCGCGCAGCCGGCCCCCGACGCGCCGCAGGGCTTCGGTCCCGGCGCGGCCCCCGGTCCGTACGGCTCCGCCGCGCAGCAGCCCGGTGGCGCTCCGGGGCCCTTCCCCGGCGCCCCGCACCCCGCTCCGTACCCCGCCGGGGGTCCGCAGGCCGGGGCCGGGCTGCCCCCGCTGCCCCCGTCCTTCCAGCCGGCCGCCCCCGGGCCCGCGCAGCAGTGGCCCGCGCAGCCCGCCCCCGGCGCCCAGCCGGTGCCGCCGGCCGCGCCGCTGCCGCCCACCGCCGCCTGGCCCGCCCCCGAGGCGGCCGCGCCCGGCCCCGTACCGCCGCAGGGCCAGCCCCAGGCGCCCGGCGCCTACGGCTACCCGCAGGCCCCGCAGCCTCCGCAGGCCCCCCAGCCCCCGGCGCCGCAGGGCGGTTACGGCTTCCCGCAGCCCGGGACGCCTCCGCAGCAGGCCGGTTACGGCTACCCGCAGCAGCCCGGAGCGCCCGGCGGCGTCCCGCCGCAGGCGCAGGGCGGCTACGGCTACCCGCACCCCGGAGCCGTGCCCCCGCAGGCGGCGCAGGCTCCGCAGCCGCCGTACGGCGGTCAGCCGTCGGTGGACCCGCGGACCGGCGCCGCCTGGCCCTCGCCGGTGACGCACGACCAGCGGGAGCGGTCCGTGCCGGGCGCCCCGCTCGGGTACAACGCGGCCGTCGAGCTCTCCTCCGACCGGCTGCTCCGCAACAACAAGCAGAAGCCCAAGTCCAGCCGCAACCCCGGCGCCGCCAACCGCTTCAAGATCGGCGGCAAGAAGGAGGAGGCGGAGCGGCAGCGGAAGCTGGACCTGATCCGGACGCCGGTCCTCTCCTGCTACCGGATCGCGGTCATCTCGCTCAAGGGCGGTGTCGGCAAGACCACGACGACCACCGCGCTCGGCGCGACCCTCGCCACCGAGCGGCAGGACAAGATCCTGGCGATCGACGCCAACCCGGACGCCGGCACGCTGGGCCGCCGGGTGCGGCGCGAGACCGGGGCGACCATCCGCGACCTGGTGCAGGCGATCCCGTACCTCAACTCGTACATGGACATCCGCCGGTTCACCTCGCAGGCGCCGTCCGGTCTGGAGATCCTCGCCAACGACGTGGACCCGGCCGTCTCGACGACCTTCAACGACGAGGACTACCGGCGCGCGATCGACGTCCTCGGCAAGCAGTACCCGATCATCCTCACCGACTCGGGCACGGGTCTGCTCTACAGCGCCATGCGCGGGGTCCTCGACCTCGCCGACCAGCTGATCATCATCTCCACGCCCTCCGTGGACGGCGCCTCCAGCGCCTCGACCACGCTGGACTGGCTCTCCGCGCACGGCTACGCGGACCTGGTGCAGCGCTCCATCACGGTCATCTCCGGAGTCCGCGAGACCGGCAAGATGATCAAGGTCGAGGACATCGTGCAGCACTTCCAGACCCGCTGCCGCGGTGTCGTGGTCGTGCCCTTCGACGAGCACCTGGCGGCCGGCGCCGAGGTGGACCTCGACATGATGCGGCCGAAGACCCGGGAGGCGTACTTCCACCTCTCGGCGATGGTGGCCGAGGACTTCGTGCGGGCGCAGCAGGCGCAGGGGCTGTGGACCGGGGACGGCCAGGGCGCCGTGCCCCCGCACATGGCCCCGCCGATGCCGGGACAGCCGATGCCGGAGCAGTACGGGCAGCCGGTGCCGGGCCAGTTCGCGCCGGGCCAGACGCCGGGACAGCCGATGCCGGGTCAGCCGATGCCGGGTCAGGTGCCCGGGCAGGCGCCCGGCCCGATGCCCGGCCAGTTCGCGCCCGGTCAGCCGGCTCCCGGTCAGCCGTACGCGCCCCAGCCTCCGCAGCCCGGTCAGCCGTATCCGCCGCAGCCCCAGGCGGGTCAGCAGCCCTACCCCCAGCCGGGACAGCCGATGCCGGGTCAGGTGCCGGGTCAGATGCCCGGCCCGATGCCGGGTCAGTTCGGCCCCGGCCAGCCCGTCCCCGGTCAGCCGTACGGGCCCCAGGCCGGCGCGCCGTACCCGCCGCAGCCCGGTCAGCCGGGGCAGCCGGGGGTTCCGCAGTCCTGGCAGCAACCGCAGGACGGGAACGAGGGCCGGCCGGGTCAGCCGCTGCCCCCGCAGGCGGATCCGCAGGGCCCTCCGCAGGCACCGCCAGCCCCTCAGCAGTAGGGCGTCACAGGATTAGACCAATGAGGCTCCGTATCGGCTCACCGATACGGAGCCTTTTGGCGTTCCCGCAGTCCACAAGGGGTTTGAGGGATCGTTGACGACGGCAGACCACCGCTGATACACCTTCGCTTCACCCATCGTCAGCCCAAGATCCACGACAGTAACTCCGACGCGAGGTCACGTCCCATGGTCATGGTCACGAAGGTTCCACCCCGCTCCGCCCCCGCCCGCAGAGCCCTCCGACTGCTGCTCGCCACCGGCCTCGCCGCAGGCTCCCTCGTCGTCGTTCCCGGCCCCGCGCAGGCGGAGGACGAGAAGTCCGGCGGCACCACCCTCACGGTCGCCGTCTCGCAGAGCATCGACTCGCTGAGCCCGTTCCTGGCCCAGAAGCTCACCTCGACCAGCATCCACCGGCTGGCGTACGAGTACCTCACGAACTACGACCCGAAGGACGCCCACACGATCCCGGGTCTGGCGACCGCCTGGAAGTCCTCGCCCGACAAGCTGACGTGGACGTACACGATCCGCAAGGACTCCACCTGGTCGGACGGGAAGCCGGCCACCGCCGAGGACGCGGCCTGGACCTTCAACAAGATGATGACCGACCCGAACGCCGCCACCGCCAACGGCAGCTTCACCGCGAACTTCGCGCAGGTCACCGCGCCCGACCCGGAGACGCTCGTCATCCGGCTGAAGAAGCCGCAGGCGACGATGACGGCCCTCGACGTGCCGATCGTGCCGAAGCACGTCTGGGAGAAGGTCACCGACTTCTCGAAGTTCAACAACGACAAGACCTTCCCGATCGTCGGGAACGGCCCCTTCGTCATCACGGACTTCAAGGTCGACCAGTACGTCAAGCTCAAGCCGAACAAGAAGTTCTGGCGGGGCGCCCCCAAGTTCGACGAGCTGGTCTTCAAGTACTACAAGGACGGCGACGCCGCCGTCGCCGCCCTGCAGAAGGGCGAGGTGTCCTTCGTACCGAACCTGACGCCCGCCCAGGCGGCCGCCCTGAAGACCCAGAAGAACATCAAGGTCAACGACGCCCCCGGCCGCCGCTTCTACGCCCTCGCCACCAACCCCGGCGCGAAGGCCCGGGACGGCAAGACCTTCGGCAACGGCGACAAGGCGCTGCTCGACCCCGAGGTCCGCAAGGCGCTCTTCCTCGCCGTCGACCGCACCACCCTCGTCGACAAGGTCTTCCAGGGGCACGCCGTCGAGGGCGAGGGGTACGTCCCGCCGCGCTTCGGCTCGTACTTCTGGAAGCCGGAGGGCGCGCAGAAGCGGGCGTACGACCCGGCGCGGGCGGAGCAGGTCCTCGACGCCGCCGGATACCGGAAGGACGCCGCCGGCAAGCGGCTCGGCAAGGACGGCAGGCCGCTGGAGTTCCGGATCCTCTGCCACGCCACCGACCCGAACGACAAGGCGGTCGGCAAGTACCTCCAGGAGTGGTGGGGCAAGCTCGGCATCGGCCTGAAGGTCGAGTGCCTGGACAGCGTCTCCGACCCCTGGGTCAAGGGCGACTACGACCTCGCCTTCGACGGCTGGTCGGTCAACCCCGACCCGGACTACGTCCTCTCCATCCACACCTGCGGCACGCTCCCGGCGACCCCGAAGGACTCCGGCGCCACCGACAACTTCATCTGCGACAAGGAGTTCGACGGGCTCTACGCGCAGCAGGCGGTGGAGTACGACGCCGCCAAGCGGGCGGATCTGGTGAAGCGGATGCAGTCCCGGCTGTACGACACGGGGTACATGAACGTCATGGCCTACCCGAACGCCCTGGAGGCGTACCGCACGGACCAGATCAGGTCCATCACGACCATGCCCGAGGCCGCCGGGAACCTGTGGGGCCAGGACGGCTACTGGAGCTGGTGGTCCGCCGTGCCCGCGGCGCGGGCCGAGGACTCCGACGGCGGATCGTCCACCGGGGTGATCGTCGGCATCGTCGCGGCCGTGGTGGTCGTCGCCGGCGTCGGCGTCCTCCTCGGGATGCGCCGCCGCTCCACCGCCGACGACCGCGAGTAGTACGTGACGACGGCAAGCACCCCCGCCGAGGGGGGGGGGGGCGGCGGGGGCCCCCCCCCCCCCCCCCCCCCCCCCCCCCCCGCCGCCCCCCCCCCCCCCCCCCCCCCCCCCGCTTCGAGGTCGAGCGGGCGGTCCTGGTGGGTTCCAGCATGGGCGGGGCCACCTCGGTGGACTTCGCCCTGGAGGCGCCCGGCCGGGTGGCGGGCCTGGCCCTCTTCGTTCCCGGCGTGTCGGGGTACGAGGGGCTGGACTCGGGCGAGTTCTTCGAGCGCCTCGGCCCCCTGGCCGAGGCCGGTGACACGGAGGGCATCGTCCGTCTCGGCCTCGCCGAGTGGGGCAGGGCGGGCGGCGGGACCCCCGAGTCCGACCCGGTCGCGGCGGAGCTCTGCCGGGCCGTGCTGCCCGCCTGGTTCAGCAACGCGGGCCGCCAGTTCACCGGCCCGCCGGCCTTCGACCGGCTCGGGGAGATCTCCGCGCCGACCCTGCTCGCGCTGGGCGAGCAGGACCGGCCGGTGGTCGTGCGCTGCAACGAGAAGATGGCCGAACGGATCCCGGGCTGCCGTCTCGTCAGGATGGCCGGGTCCGACCACTACCCGACGCTGCGCGAACCGGAGCACGTCGCCCGGCTGATCGAGGAGCTGTACGCCGAGGCGGCCTGAGCCCCGGGACCGGAGCCCCCGGCCGGCGGGCGGTTCGTCCGCCGGCCGGCCGAGGGGTTCGTCCGGCTACCAGATGGTGGAGAAGCCGAGCCGCAGCTTCTCCTCGCCGTTCCTCACGGCGAGGGAGCCGTTCTTCACGTCGGCCGCTTCGGCGTCGGTCAGCGCGGTGGTGAAGAGCCGCACGTCGTCCAGGGTGCCGCGGAAGAGCTGCGCCACACCGGGCGGCTGGTTGGGGAAGTCGGGCCGGGCACCGATGTGGATGTTGAACTCCCCGGCCGGGGTGAGGTTCCGGTCGCTCGCCGAGGTCCCCGCCGGCAGGGTCGCGGTGGCCGCGGTGCCCCCGTCCACCGCGAGGCGGAGGGCGAGGCCCTGGCGCGTGAACACGACGTGGTGCCACTGGTTGTCGTTGTACGAGGACGGGAGCGTCACCTCGGTGGTGCCGGCGTCCGTGCCGACGGTGCCGCGCAGCACACCGCCGCCGGGTTCGGCCCGGACCGAGAAGTGCCGGCCCGTCATGCCGTACGCCCAGACGATCGGCAGCGTGCCGGTCGTGGCGTCGTGCCTGAACCAGGCCGTGACGGTGAAGTCCTTGTCCTCGACCCGCAGGGACGGCGAGCAGACGAGGCGCAGGTAGTCGTCCACGCCGTCGAACTCCATGGCGACGCCGTCGAGACGCGTTCCGAGCTGCGCCCCGCCGTGGACGACGGCGTGGTTGCCGGCCTCGCCGGGGGCCTTGACGCGCGTGTCGGAGGTGCGCGGACGGCGCAGCTCGGTCTCGGAGGCCTTCATGGCGTTCTCGGTGAAGGCGGCGAAGGCGACGTTGCCGTGCGGGATGTTGCCGGCCGTCTCGTACACGATGCCGACGGAACCGTTCGGCAGCAGCGTCAGGTCGGAGTAGCCGGTGCGGGCCGCCGAGACCAGGGTGCCGACGGTCTGCCAGGTCTTCCCCTCGTCGTACGAGGAGCGGACGGCCAGCTCGCGCCGGTCCTCCAGCGCGCTCGCGCCGAGTCGCGAGGCACCCGAGTACAGCAGCCGGTCGGGCTTCCCGTCCTGGTCCACGGCGTGCAGCCGCAGCAGCGAGCCGAACACCGGCGAGGTGTCCAGGTCGGCCACCTGGGTGAAGGGGGCCGCGAAGGAGGCGCCGCCGTCGGTGCCGACGGTCTCGAGCCGGTGCTCGTTGGTCAGACAGTGCGTGGGCGCGGAGTTGCGGGCGTTGACGTAGAGGTTGCCGTCGACGGTCTCGGCGACCGTCAGCTCCCCCGGGTACGCACCCGTCTTGCTCGCCTCGGAGGTGGCACCGAGCGACCAGGTGAGGCCGCCGTCGTCGCTGACGTACAGCTGGCCGCCGGCGGTCGTGTCGCCGCCGGCCGTGTGGTCGCCGGGGACGACCAGCCGGCCGTGGTGCTGTCCGCGGCTCAGCTGGATGCCGTGGCCGGGGCCGGTGGAGACCCAGCCCCAGCCGGCGGCCTTGAGCTGCGGCTGCGGCACGCTCGCCGACCAGGTCGCGCCGCCGTCCATGCTGTGGACGGCGTGGACCGAGCGCGGGTACCCCGTGCGGCTGGGCCTGGTCGCGTCGTGGTTCCAGTCGCTGCTGGAGTACAGGAGCGTGATCCGGCCGGTGACCGCGTCCACGACCGGCGCCGGGTTGCCGTGGGCGAGTTCGTCGGAGCCGCCGACGACGATCTGGAGGGGCTGCCAGGTCGCCCCTCCGTCGAGGGACCTCCTGAGCACGATGTCGTTGTCGCCGACGTCGTGGCAGCCGGTCGTCGTCAGCCGGGTGCGGCCCTCGGCGAAGGCGAGGAGGACCCCCGTCCTGCTGGTGACGACGGCGGGGATGCGGGTGCAGTAGTAGTCCTCCCGCGCCTTGAACGGCGTGGTGGACACCTGCCTCGCGACCTCCGGCGCGGCGGACGCGGCCGTCGGCGCCGCGGCGGCGGGCGCCTGCGGCGTGACCGCGAGCACGACCGCGGCCAGGACGGCGAGGGCGAGCGCGCAGAACCATGCGGACAGCGCGAAGCGGCGAGCGCCCGGTGGACGGCGCTCGGACAGGGGCAGCATGAAGGGACACCTCTTACGAGAGCGAAGGCTCTTACGAGAGCGAAGGCTCTTACGAGAGCGAAGGCGGAGGCGACGGAAGACGGGGCGGCTGGGCCGGGAAGCGGTTGTGCCGCGTCCGCCGGCGGGCCGGTTGCGGCGACCCCCGCGCAGTGGAAGCACCGCGAACGGGCGACGCGACAGACGCTCGCCTCGGCGTTCGTCCCATCCCCCGGTGAGATCTCCCGGCGGTGACGCTACCTCATGTGATCACGCGTGCGCAGCCCGCTCCCCGGCCCGCCCCGACGGTTCGTCGGCTCGGGCTCAATCGGCGGACCTGGTCCAGCCGTTCGCCTCGATCCGTGCCCCGTCGGCCGGTCGCGCCTCGTCGAACACCGGCAGTCCCGCCGCGTCGAGCAGCCGCAGCCCGTCCACGTACACGCCCCGTCCCACGTACCGCTGATCGGTGGTGTACCGCCAGCGCAGGACGGCGTCCGCCCCGGGCAGCGGCGCGGAGACGGTGTGCCAGACACGGCCGGACCAGCCACCGACCGTGCCCGTCGGATGTCCGTCGCGGCCGTCGGTGGTGAAGGGCACCGGCCGCCAGGTCGCGCCGCCGTCGACCGAGGCCTCCAGGGCGACCGGGTCGGCGCCCGGCTCGGTGTCCCACCACAGCGCGCACTCCAGGCGCGCGGCGCCGGTCACGGGAGGCAGCGTCAGGGTGGCCGTCGTGGCGCTCGCCATGCCGGAGAACCATGGGGGTCCCCCCTGCTCGAGCGAAGCCGAGAGCTTGGGGGAGGTACGGCCCCGGGCCGGGCGGACGGGGACGGCGCGGGCCAGCCGGTCCGCCGCGGCGACGCGCGGCGCGGAACTGGAGCGCCAGGAGCGCACCGGGTGCACGGAGTTGCCGAGCACGATCAGGAACGCGTCGGTCGTCGGGTCGAGGACGAGGCTGGTGCCGGTGAAGCCGGTGTGCCCGGCCGTGCGCGGGGTGGCCATGGCGCCCATGTACCAGTGCTGGTAGAGCTCGAAGCCGAGCCCGTGCTCGTCGCCGGGGAAGGCGGTGTTGAAGTCGGTGAACATCAGCTCCACCGAGGCGGGGGAGAGGATGCGGGCCCGGCCGTACGCGCCGCCGTTGAGCAGGGTGCGGGCGAGGACCGCGAGGTCCCAGGCGCGGGAGAAGACGCCGGCGTGGCCCGCGACGCCGCCGAGGGAGTGGGCGTTCTCGTCGTGGACCTCGCCCCACACCATGCCCCGGTCGAGGCCGGACCAGGGCGGGCGGGCGTCCTCGGTGGCGGCGATCTCCGGCCGCCAGGAGAGCGGCGGATTGAAACGAGTGCGGTGCATCCCGAGTGGAGCGGTGATCTCGTCGTGGAGCAGGGCGTCCAGACCGCGACCGGTGATCTCCTCCAGGACCAGCTGGAGCGAGATCAGGTTCAGGTCCGAGTAGAGGTACGCGGACCCCGGCGGGCTCGCCGGGGCCTCCGCCCACAGCAGCCGCAGCTTCCCCTCCCGTGTCGGCTCCCGGTAGAGCGGGATCCAGGACCGGAACCCGGAGGTGTGGGTGAGCAGCTGCCGCACGGTGACGTCCTGCTTCCCGCCGCCGGCGAACTCCGGCAGGTACGCGGCGACCTTCTCCTCCAACCGCAGCGCCCCGCGCTCGATCTGCTGCACCGCCAGGATCGAGGTGAACAGCTTGGAGACCGACGCCAGGTCGAAGACGGTGTCCTCGGTCATGGGGATCCGCCGTTCCGGCGGCAGCTCGATCCCCGTGTCGGTCTTCTCGTCGTACGCCGCGTACCGCACGGCCGAGCCGATCGCCCGGTGCAGGGCGACGGTCCCGCCCCGCCCGGCGAGCAGGACGGCCCCCGCGTACCACGGGTGCGCGGGGGAGGGCGCGAGGAAGCGCTCGGCGTCGGCGACCAGCCCGTCCAGGTGCGGCGCGAGCAGCCCGGCGCGCTCCGCGGAGCCGCGCCGCAGCGTCGTCCGCCGGACGGACCCGCGCACGGCCCCGTACGGGACTCCCGTCCCCCGCCCCGGGGAGGCCCCGGCTCCCGCTCCCGTCCCCCGCCCCGGGGAGGCCGCCGCCCCCGGCACCGCACCGATCACCAGCGCACCTCCGAGGGCCAGTACCCCGCCGCCGAACGCACGGCGGCTCGGCCCTCCGCCTCGTTCCACATCGTCCGTCATGCCCACCCTCTCCCACTCGGGGCGGCGGCGAGACGCCGACGTGCCGCCCACAAAGAATCTGACGCTGCATCAGAAAATGTCTTCCCTCCGCCGCGCCGCTGCGGCATCCTGCCGCCCATGAAGACGGAGCTGAGTCGCACACTGGGGATCGAGCACGCCATCTTCGGCTTCACGCCCTTCCCCGCGGTGGCCGCCGCACTCACCAGGGCCGGCGGGTTCGGCGTCCTCGGCGCGGTCCGCTACACCGCGCCCGACGACCTCGCCCGCGACCTCGACTGGATGCAGGAGCACACCGACGGCCTGCCCTACGGCCTCGACGTCGTGATGCCCGCGAAGAAGGCGGTCGAAGGCGTCACCGAGGCCGAGATCGAGGCCATGATCCCCGAGGAGCACCGGGCGTTCGTCCGCGCCACGCTCGCCAAGCACGGCGTCCCCGAACTGCCCGAGGGCGAGGCCTCCGGCTGGCGGATCACCGGCTGGATGGAGCAGGTCGCCCGCAGCCAGCTCGACGTGGCCTTCGACTACCCGATCAGACTCCTCGCCAACGCCCTCGGATCGCCGCCGCCCGACGTCGTCGCCCGCGCCCACGACCACGGCGTCCTCGTCGCCGCCCTCGCCGGCAGCGCCCGCCACGCCCGCCACCACGCCGACGCCGGCATCGACGTCGTCGTCGCCCAGGGGTACGAGGCGGGCGGCCACACCGGCGAGATCGCCTCCATGGTCCTCACCCCCGAGGTCGTCGACGCCGTCTCCCCGCTGCCCGTGCTCGCCGCCGGCGGCATCGGCAGCGGCGAGCAGATCGCCGCCGGACTCGCCCTCGGCGCCCAGGGCGTCTGGCTCGGCTCGATCTGGCTCACCACCACCGAGGCCGAGCTGCACTCCCGCGCCCTCACCGACAAACTGCTCGCCGCCGGCTCCGGCGACACGGTCCGCTCCCGCGCCCTGACCGGCAAACCCGCCCGTCAGCTCCGCACCGAGT
Source organism: Streptomyces sp. NPDC053513 (assembly GCF_044544765.1). Taxonomy (NCBI): domain Bacteria; kingdom Bacillati; phylum Actinomycetota; class Actinomycetes; order Kitasatosporales; family Streptomycetaceae; genus Streptomyces; species Streptomyces sp. NPDC053513. The sequence continues at coordinate 346,597 of NZ_JBITXP010000008.1, read as the reverse complement.
GGACCGATGCCTGGGACGACCCGGCGGGGCCCGGTCCGCTCCCCATGCCCCTCCAAGGGCTCCTGGTCGCCGAGGCCGTCTCCCGCATCCAGCGGTACGAGGTCGAGCCGCTGCTCGGCACCCCCGTCGGACAGATCGTCGGCCGGATGAACTCCGAACGCAGCGTCCAGCAGGTCGTCGACGACCTCACCCGCGGCTTCGAGGAGGCCGTCGACCGCATCAACCGCATCGCAGGACGGAGCGAGGCATGAGCACGGGAACCACCGGCACCCAGGCCCCCACCGGATTCTGGGCCCAGGCCGCCGCCGACCCCGGCCGCACCGTCCTCGTCGCGCCCGACGGCGAGGAGTGGAGCGCCGGCCGGCTGCACGCCGAGGCCAACCGGCTCGTCCACGGGCTGCGCGCCGCCGGACTCGAACGCGGCGACGCGTTCGCCGTCGTCCTGCCCAACGGCCCCGAGTTCTTCACCGCCCACCTCGCCGCCACCCAGGCCGGCTTCTACCTCGTCCCCGTCAACCACCACTTCGTCGGCCCCGAGATCGCCTGGATCGTCGCCGACTCCGGCGCCAAGGTCCTGGTGGCGCACGAGCGGTTCGCCGAGGCGGTCACCCTCGCCGCCGACGAGGCCGGACTCGCGCCCACCCACCGGTACGCCGTCGGCACCGTCCCCGGCTTCCGCCCGTACGCCGAACTGCTCGACGGACAGGACGGATCCCCGCCCGCCGACCGCACGCTCGGCTGGGTCATGAACTACACCTCCGGCACCACCGGCCGGCCCCGGGGCATCCGCCGCCCGCTGCCCGGAAAGCTCCCCGAGGAGACCCACCTCGGAGGCTTCCTCGGCATCTTCGGCATCCGGCCCGCCGACGGCAACGTCCACCTCGTCTGCTCGCCGCTCTACCACACCGCCGTGCTCCAGTTCGCGGCCGCCGCCCTGCACATCGGCCACCCGCTCGTCCTCATGGACCGGTGGGCTCCCGAGGAGATGCTCCGGCTGATCGACCGGTACGCGTGCACCCACACGCACATGGTCCCCACCCAGTTCCACCGCCTGCTCGCCCTCCCCGCGGAGGTGCGGGAACGGTACGACGTCTCCTCCATGCGCCACGCCATCCACGGCGCCGCGCCCTGCCCCGAGCACGTCAAGCGGGCGATGATCGACTGGTGGGGCCGGTGCGTCGAGGAGTACTACGCGGCCAGCGAGGGCGGCGGTGCCTTCGCCACCGCCGAGGAGTGGCTCAAGAGGCCCGGGACCGTCGGCCGGGCCTGGCCCATCAGCGAACTCGCCGTCTTCGACGACGACGGCAGGCGGCTGCCGCCGGGCGAACTCGGCACCGTCTACCTCAAGATGAACACCGGCGGCTTCCAGTACCACAAGGACGAGGCGAAGACCGCGAAGAACCGCATCGGCGACTTCTTCACCGTCGGCGACCTCGGCGTCCTCGACGAGGACGGCTACCTCTTCCTCCGCGACCGCAAGATCGACATGATCATCTCCGGTGGGGTCAACATCTACCCCGCCGAGATCGAGGCGGCGCTGCTCGCCCACCCCGCCGTCGCGGACGCCGCCGCCTTCGGGATCCCGCACGCCGACTGGGGCGAGGAGGTCAAGGCGGTCGTCGAGGCGGCCGAGGGGTACGAGCCGGGGCCCGCGCTCGCCGCCGAGATCCTGGCCCACTGCGGCGACCGCCTCGCCGGCTTCAAACGCCCGAAGTCGGTCGACTTCGTCCCGGCCATGCCCCGCGATCCCAACGGCAAGCTGTACAAGCGCCGCCTCCGCGACCCGTACTGGGAGGGCCGGGAACGCCCGCTCTAGGACGACGCGCCCCGGACCCGGCACCGCGCCCCGCACCCGTTCCGGAGGAAACCGGCCCGCGCCGGAGGCGCGGCCGGGTCGGGGTGCGGCGGTCGATCGGGGTGAGGAGGCGCGTGGAAGCAGGTCCGGGCCCCGGGCCCGCCGACACGGGCCGGGCGCCCTGCACGTCCAATACCGCGAGGACCGGCGCGTCTGACTACTGCTCCGGTGCCAGGGCCGGGAGCAGCTGGGACTCCTCGTGGGCGAAGTGTTCCTCCAGGCTCTTCGCCAGGCGGTCGACCTGGGGGCGCAGAGTCTCCGGGGCGGCGCCGGAGCTCAGCAGGGCCTCCAGTTCGTCGACCGTGCGGGCGACCACCCGGTGCTCACGGCGCATCCGGTCCAGGGATTCGGCGAGGTCCGGGAACTGCCGCTCCAGGAGGTCGAAGACGCCGTCCTCGTTGTGGTGGTGGGCGTGGAGCGCGCCGCAGAAGGTGAGGCAGTGGCGGGCGAGCTGCCGCCCGAGCGTCGGCGCCGGGGAGTCCAGGCCCTCGCGGAGCGCGGCGAGTTCGGCGCGGAGCTCGTCGTGGACCTTGACGAGGTGGGCGGCGATCGCCCGGTGCCGGGCCGGGTCCGCGAGGTCCACGCGGTGCAGGGCGACGACGGGGACGACCCGGTCCGTGCCGGCCTGGTAGGCGGCGAACGCGGGGTCCCGGGCGCTCTGCTCCGCGTAGAGCCGGTCCCGTTCCTCGCCCTCCGTCACCACCGCCGTGGCCGCGAAGCGTTCGACGGTCCCCTCGGGGGTGCCGAGTTCGACGGTGACGTGCGCGTGGGCGCGGAGGTTGTGGAACCAGGCCGGGTGTTTCGGCCCGCCGGCGTTCGAGGCGAAGACGAGGAGCCGGGCCCCGTCGCGTACGTACACGGCGGGGTTGGTGTGGGGTCGTCCGCTGCGGGCGCCGGTGGTGGTGAGGAGGAGTAAGGAGGCGCCTTCGAACATCCCGCCCACGCGGCCGCCGTTGGCGCGGAACTCCTCGATGACCTGCTCATTGAAATCGGACATGACGGTGTCCTTCGGTAGCATCGATCACGACAGATCTATTTGCTTTGAAAGCAAAGCTAAATCGGAGGGTGCAGGGTGTCAACCGCACACGAGGCCGGCGAGCGCGCCGAAGGGCCGGATGTCGACGACGCCGTCCGTACGCTGCTGCTGCTCATGCCCCGGATGGTCGGACGGGTCAAGCGCATCAGGATCCCCGACGAGCTGCAGTCGCTCACCCTCGCCCCCCGCCACCTCTCCCTGCTCGCCTACCTCCTCTTCGACGGGCCGCTCGGCGTCAACGAGCTCGCCGCCCGCCTGGAGGTCGCCCCGACCACCGTGAGCCTGATGGTCGGCGACCTCGCCAAGAAGGGGGTCCTGGAGCGGGCGGAGGACCCCGCCGACCGGCGGCGGAAGATCGTCTCCATCGCCGAGGCGCGCCGCCCCGCCATCGACGGCTGGCTGGGCCGCAGCGCCGGCGCCTGGCGTGCGGCCCTCGCGCCCCTCGGTCCGGCCGAACGCAGGATGTTCGTCGAGACCCTCGCCGCGTACGAGCGCGGTCTCGCCGACCAGGGCGACTGAACGGGACGACCGAACGGGACGACCGAACGGGGCGACCGGGCGAGACGCCCGGGCGAAACGGGCGAAGGGCCCCTCTTGTGGCAATATGCGGATCATGAGTTCGACGGTGACGGCAAGGGCACGGCAGTGGACCACCTGGGGGCCGGTGGTGGCGGCGCTTGTACTCGGCCTGGCCTGGGGGCGCGACCTCCCGGGCTTCGCGGTGGCGATCGTCGTCGTCTGCCTGTTCGCCGCGGTGCTCTCGGCCGTCCACCACGCCGAGGTCATCGCCCACCGCATCGGCGAACCCTTCGGCTCCCTCGTCCTCGCCGTGGCCGTCACCGTCATCGAGGTCGGACTGATCGTCATGCTGATGACCGGGGGCGGCGACAAGGCGACGAGCTACGCCCGGGACACGGTCTTCGCCGCCGTCATGATCACCTGCAACGGAATCGTCGGCCTCTCGCTGCTCGTCGGCGCGCTGCGCAACCGGACCGCCGTCTTCAACGCGGAGGGCTCCGGCGGCGAGCTCGCCATCGTCTGCACCCTCGCGACCATGACCCTGGTCCTGCCGACGTTCACGACGACCCACCCCGGCCCCGAGTTCTCCGCCGGGCAGCTGGCCTTCGCCGCCGTCGCCTCGCTGCTCCTCTACGCGGTGTTCGTCGGCGTCCAGACGGTCCGGCACCGCGACTACTTCCTGCCCGTGCCGCGGCCGGACCGGGGGATCCCGGAGTCGGAGGACGAGCACGCCGAGCCGCCCACCGCCCGTGACGCCTGGTTCAGCCTCGGCCTGCTCGTGGTCGCCCTCGTCGCCGTCGTCGGCAACGCCAAGCTCGTCTCGCCCACCATCGAGGACGCCGTCGCCTCCGCCGGCCTGCCCAAGGCGGTCGTCGGCGTCGTCATCGCCCTGATGGTGCTGCTGCCCGAGACCCTCGCCGCCGTGCGCGCGGCGAGCCGCGACCGCATGCAGACCAGCATGAACCTGGCGTACGGCTCGGCCATCGCCAGCATCGGCCTGACGATCCCGTCGATCGCGCTCGCCTCGATCTGGCTGGACGGGCCCCTGATCCTCGGTCTGGGGCCCCTCCACATGGTGCTGTTGGTGCTCACGGCCGTGGTGAGCGCCCTGACGGTGGTGCCGGGGCGCGCCACGCTCCTCCAGGGCAGCGTCCACCTCGCGATCTTCGCCGCCTTCGTGTTCCTCTCCTTCAGCCCCTGACGGGCGGGTTCACCCCCTGACGACGACCACCTTCAGCGCGGGCGAGCGCAGGATGTCCTTCTCGCAGAACCGGGAGGTCACCCAGCGCTCGCCCGAGAACAGCCGGGTCTGGTCGCTGTGGTGCGGCGACGCCGGGTTCGACGACTGGGAGTACGAGAGCAGGGTGCGGGCCACCGGGCACCGGCCGCCGTCCCAGCCCACGGCCTGCACGTGACTGGTCCCGTGCGCGACCTCCACGTAGCCGCCGCCCGCCGCGTTCCACACGGGCTCGGCCTTGTTCCAGACGCCCAGCGACTCGGTCCCGCCGCTCACCGGGATCCGCTCCCCGTTCCGTACGACGAACTGGTGGGCGCCGAGCGGCGCGTCCAGCGCGATGCCCGCCGCCCGCAGCTCCGCCGCGGCGCCCGCGAGGGCCTTCGCGAACTCCGGCACCCCGGTGTTCAGGGTGTTCGGGGTGCGGACCGGGTCGGCCGCCGAGAACGGCACCCTCCACTGGTCGGCCGGCTTCACCGTGCCCGTGAACCTCCGCCAGAAGCGGTCGAAGAGCAGCGCGCCCCGGCTGCCGGTGTCCATCGTCCGGTCCCAGGCCCCGATCACCCGGCAGACCTCCGGGTCCTCCGGCAGCGCGGTCGCGCAGGCCTTCGCCGCGTCGGCCGCCGCCAGGTCACCGGCCGGCGCCCGGTTGGCGAACTGCTGCCGCTGGAGGTCGGCCACCGCGAGCCCGCCCCGGCCGGCCATCGCCGCCACGTCCTCGATCCCGCCCCGGGTGCGCAGCGAGCGCGGCGTCGCGACCGTGCCGAAGATCCGCTCGTAACCGGTCAGCGGCCGGTCGGCGTTGGCCAGCCAGGCGCTGTCGTTGGAGTTCTCCACGTACGGGGCGTCCCGCAGGACCGGCATCCGCGCCGGGCCGAAGACGCCCGGCTGCACCGCGTCCGGGTCGGAGCCGGGCGCGCAGTCCGAGCGCGAGCCGTCGAGCACGGCGACCCCCGAGGCCGGATAGGTGGCCCGGCCGAGCGGCGTGGAGCAGCGCGCGGCGAGCTCGTCGGTGATCCGGGGGAGCACCTGGGACTGGGCGAAGAGCGAGTGCCCGGCCGAGTCCGCCGCGATCGTGTTGACCCAGGGCAGGCCCTGCGTGCGCTCCAGGACGTCGACGACGTCCTGCGTGGAGCGGGCCCTGCCGAAGCCGAGCGCGGTGTCGGAGCCCCGCAGGTTGAGCGCGTTGGGGTCGTTCAGCGCGTACGCCGTGGTCGCGGTCCACGGCAGCGGCAGCTGCGCCCCGAGGCCGCCGACGACCGGCCCGTACCGGGTCCACCACTGGGTGCGGGTGACGGGCGCGCCGTCCCGCACGGCCACGGTCACCGCGCGCGGGGTCATCCGTTCCGGCTTCCCGTCCACCAGGTAGGAGGTCGGGTCGCCGGGTACGAGCGTCAGCTGGTGCAGGTTGAGCGGCACCCCGGTGGCGACGGTGTGGCTCCAGGCGACCTTGTCGTTGAAGCCGATGTTGACGACGGCCGTGCCCAGGAGCGAGGCGCCGGAGACGTTCAGCTCGCCCGGGATGGTCTGCTGCGACTGCCAGAACCGGCGGCCGCCCTGCCACGGGTAGTGCGGGTTCCCCAGGAGGAGTCCGCGCCCGTTCGCCGTCGTGGCGCCGGAGAACGCGACGGCGTTGGAGCCCATGGTGGCGTTCTCGGGAGCGAACAGCGCCCGTGCCGCCTCGGCGGCCTCGTCCGGATCGGGAACGGAGCCGGGAACGGGGGCGGGGCCGGGGGCGGGGCCGGGGGCGGGGCCGGCGGTGCGCGCGGTGGTCGCCGGGGGAGCGGCCGGCGGCCGGGCGGCCGTGATGCCGTCCACGGCCCTGCCCTGTCCGCCGAGCACCGAGACGGCGAAGCCGCGCCGGGCCACGTCGAGCGCGGTCACCGGACGGACCCAGTCGGCGTCCGCGCAGGCCGGATCGGTGACGCGGTTCTTCCGCAGCCAGGCGTTGTAGCCGGCCGCCCAGCCGCGCATCAGTTCCTTCAGGTCCCGGCTCGGCCCGGCCGGCGCCGGGGTGCGGAGCAGGTCCTCGACCGTGCCCGCGTCCTTCACGCCGCGGAAGTACAGGTCGCTGGAGAGGTTCGTGGTGGCGGAGGAGAGCGAGCCGTCGGGCGCGGCGTCCGGGCCGAAGTACCGGGAGCGCTCCCCGTTCACGGTCAGGAAGCCGTCGGCGAGCACACAGACCTGGTCGGCGGCCTGGGCCCAGCCCGTGCCGAATCCGAGGTCCGCGTAGTCCTTCGCCACGATGTGCGGGATGCCGTACTCGGTGTACCGGATGACGGCCGACAGGCCCCGGTCGGCGGGGTGACGGTCCCGGCCGCCGGAGTCGGCGGCCGCCGCTCCGGGCAGCGAGGCCGTGACGACGGCGAGGGCCGCGCCGGTGAGCGCCAGGTGTTTCAGACGGGTCCGGAGGTGCAAGATGACTCCCAACGGGCTGACGGGCACTGCGGGTTGGACCATGCACGCAGTTGCCCGCCCCCTTGTCAACATCCCGTTCGGTATCCGAGGTCCGGGCGGACACGGCACCCCCGCGCGGTACTTGACCTTCCGCATGCCCCGCGCCGAGGATCACCGCATGGACCGACTCCTCAGCCGCACCGTCGACGGTTTCCTGCGCGCGAGCGCCCGGCGCGTGCCCGACCGGACCGCCGTGCGGTACGCCGACCGGACCTGGACGTACGCGGAGCTGGACGCGGCCGTCTCCACGGCCGCCGCCGTCCTGCGCGAGCCGGAGCACGGGATCGCCCTGCCGGAGTACGCCCGCGTCGCCACGTACGGCCACAACTCGGACGCCTACCTCATCGCGTTCCTCGCCTGCGCCCGGGCCGGCCTGGTCCACGTGCCGGTCAACCACCACCTGACCGGCGAGGACCTTGCGTACGTCCTGGAGCAGTCGGACAGCTCGCTCGTGCTCGCCGACCCCGCCCTCGCCGACCGGATCCCCGCGGGCTTCGCGGTCAAGCCCCTGCGGGACGCGGCCGGTTCACTGCTCGACGCGCTCGCCGAACCGGAGGAGTACCTCACCGACCGCGACGCCCGTGACCTCGCCCAGCTGCTCTACACCTCGGGCACCACCGCGCTCCCCAAGGGCGCGATGATGACCCACCTCGCCCTCGCCCACGAGTACGCGAGCGCGATCGAGGCCCTCGACCTGAGCGAGGACGACCGGCCGGTGCACGCGCTGCCGCTCTACCACTCGGCGCAGATGCACGTCTTCCTGCTGCCCTACCTCGCCGTCGGCGCCGAGAACACGATCGTCGACGGACCCGACCCGGACGTCCTGTTCGACCTGGTCGAGGCGGGCCGCGCCGACAGCCTCTTCGCCCCGCCGACCGTCTGGATCGGCCTCGCCGACCACCCCGGCTTCGCCACCCGCGACCTCTCGGCCCTGCGCAAGGCCTACTACGGGGCCTCGATCATGCCCGTGCCCGTCCTGGAACGGCTGCGCGCCCGCCTGCCCGGACTCGCCTTCTACAACTGCTTCGGCCAGTCGGAGATCGGCCCGCTCGCCACGGTCCTCGGCCCCGACGAGCACGAGGGCCGGATGGACTCCTGCGGCCGCCCCGTGCGCCACGTCGAGGCCCGCGTCGTCGGCGAGGACGGGGAGGACGTGCCCGACGGCACCCCGGGGGAGATCGTCTACCGCTCGCCGCAGCTGTGCGAGGGCTACTGGCGCAAGCCCGACGAGACGAAGGAGGCCTTCCGGGGCGGCTGGTTCCACTCGGGGGACCTCGCGGTCCGCGACGCCGAGGGCTACCTCACGATCGTCGACCGTGTGAAGGACGTCATCAACTCCGGCGGCGTGCTCGTCGCCTCCCGCCAGGTCGAGGACGCGCTCTACACCCACCCCGGCGTCGCGGAGGTCGCCGTCATCGGCCTCCCCGACGAGCGGTGGATCGAGGCGGTCACGGCCGTCGTCGTCCCGCGCGGGGAGGTCACCGAGGCCGAACTCCTCGACCACGCCCGCGAGAAGCTCGCCCGCTTCAAGGCGCCGAAGCGCGTCCTCCTCGTGGACGCGCTTCCCCGCAACGCCAGCGGAAAGATCCTCAAGCGGGAGCTGAGGGACCGCTTCGGCGCCCCGTGACACCGTGGCGCACGGGGGTCGGCCGCCTGCCCGCGACCGGCACCCCGCGCGTCCGCGCGCTCAGCCCGTGCGTTCCTCCATCACGCAGAGAATGTTGCCCTCGCTGTCCTTGAACCAGGCGCCCCGCATGGTGTCCGACTCGACCACGCCGTCGACCGTCTTGATGCCGGGCAGGTCGTACTCCTCGAAGGTCACGCCCCTGGAGCGCAGCTCCTTCATCTCGCCGTCGAGGTCGTCGACCTTCCAGCTCGCCAGCGTGTGGCTCGCCTGGCCGCCGTACGGCGTCTCGTAGAGGCCGATGATCGTGCCACCGCACTCGTACCTGGTGTCTTCCGGGGACTCCTTCGTGAGGGAGAGGCCGAGGGTCTCCGAGTAGAACTGCTTGGCCCGGTTCATGTCATTGACCGGAATGATCGCGGCTATGGGGGAGTCCGACAGCATCGCAACCACCTCCTTCCCCCAGGCTACGCGCCCCGGAGGTCCACGATCCGCTTGATCTTGCCCACCGAACGCTCCAGCGTCTCCGGGGCGACCACCTCCACGCCCACGGAGACCCCGACCCCCTCCTTCACCGCCGCCGCGATCGCCCTGGCCGCCGCCTCGCGCTCCTCGGACGTCGCGTCCGGACGGGCCTCGGCCCGCACGGTCAGGGCGTCGAGCCGGCCCTCCCGGGTCAGCCGCAGCTGGAAGTGCGGAGCCACGCCCGGGGTGCGCAGCACGATCTCCTCGATCTGGGTGGGGAAGAGGTTCACCCCGCGCAGGATGATCATGTCGTCGCTGCGTCCGGTGACCTTCTCCATCCGGCGGAACACCCGCGCGGTCCCCGGCAGCAGCCGGGTGAGGTCACGGGTCCGGTAGCGGATCACCGGCATGGCCTCCTTGGTGAGGGAGGTGAAGACCAGCTCGCCCTCCTCCCCGTCGGGCAGGACCTCGCCGGTGAACGGGTCCACGATCTCCGGGTAGAAGTGGTCCTCCCAGATGTGCAGGCCGTCCTTGGTCTCCACGCACTCCTGCGCCACGCCGGGGCCGATCACCTCCGACAGGCCGTAGATGTCGACCGCGTCGATCGCGAACCGCTCCTCGATCTCCTTGCGCATCTCCTCCGTCCACGGCTCCGCGCCGAAGACGCCGACCTTCAGCGAGGTGGAGCGCGGGTCCACGCCCTGCCGCTCGAACTCGTCGAGCAGCGTCAGCATGTACGAGGGGGTCACCATGATGATCTCGGGCCGGAAGTCCTGGATGAGCTGCACCTGCCGGGCCGTCATGCCGCCGGACGCCGGGATCACCGTGCACCCGAGCCGCTCCGCGCCGTAGTGGGCCCCGAGGCCGCCGGTGAACAGGCCGTACCCGTAGGCCACGTGGACCTTGTGGCCTGGGCGCGCCCCGGCCGCGCGCAGCGAGCGGGCCACCACGTCGGCCCACATGTCCAGGTCGGCCCGGGTGTAGCCGACGACGGTCGGCCGGCCGGTGGTGCCGCTGGAGGCGTGGATCCGCCGGATCCGGGACTGGTCGACGGCGAACATGCCGAAGGGGTAGTGGTCGCGCAGGTCCGACTTGGCGGTGAACGGGAAGCGGGCCAGGTCGGCGAGCGTGCGGCAGTCGTCCGGGGTCAGCCCGGCCGCGTCGAAGGAGCGCCGGTAGAACTCCACGTTCTCGTACGCGTGGCGCAGGGTCGTGCGCAACCGCTCCAGCTGGAGGGCCGCGAGCTCCTCGCGCCCGAGCCGTTCGCCGCTGTCCAGCAGTTCCGTCATGCGCCACTCCTCCGCCATCGTAAAACGGACAACCGATCATTCGGTTGATCCGTTCGGGGCCAGTAAATCCGGAGGCCCCCGGGGCTTGGCAAGAGGCCGGGAGGACTTTTCCCGCCAGGTGGCCACCGGACGACCGCCCGGACGGCGGAGCGCGCACGGCGCTCGCCGGGCGGCCGCCGCCGCACGGCGCTCCCACCCGTTCGCGCCGCACCCGGATGACGTACGCCACCGTGCGTTACATCTGGACGCGGAGAGTGACGCACGAGTCCGCGAACGCCCCAGAAAGCGAGTCATCCATGTCGGTCGACACCGAGCCGGCGGCCACCCCGCCCGCCCCCGCCATCGAGCTCCGCCAGATCCAGCTCAGCCTCAGCACCGCCGCCGCCCGCAACCTCGCCACCACCACCAAGTCCGAACCCCAGATGCAGGGCATCAGCTCCCGCTGGCTGCTCCGCAAGCTCCCCTGGGTCCACACCCCCGGCGGCGTCTACCGCGTCAACCGGCGCCTCTCGTACGTGGTCGGCGACGGCCGCGTCACCTTCGTCAAGAGCGGCTCCAGGGTCGAGGTCATCCCCGCCGAGCTGGCCGAACTCCCGCTGCTGCGCGGCTTCGACGACCCCGCCGCGCTCGGCGCCCTCGCCGAACGCTTCGTCCAGCAGGAGTACGCGCCCGGCCAGGTCATCGTGAACGCCGGCAGCCCGGCCGACCACGTCCACCTCATCGCCCACGGCAAGATCGAGAAGCTCGGCACCGGACAGTACGGCGACGAGACCCTCCTCGGCCTGCTCGGCGACGGCGACACCTTCGGCGGCCAGGTGCTCGCCGGGGACGGGACCTGGGACTTCACCGCCAAGGCCGCCACCGCCGTCACCCTCCTCGCCCTGCCCCGCACCGCCTACCTGGCCGTGGCCGAGGAGTACGAGAACCTCCGCGACCACGTCCAGGGCACCGGGACGAACGGCCACCGCCGTCCCGTGAACCGGGCCGGCGAGGCGGCCATCGAGCTCAGCGCCGGCCACGTCGGCGAGGCCGTGCTGCCCGGCGCGTACGCGGACTACGAACCCAGGCCGCGCGAGTACGAACTCAGCGTCGCCCAGACCGTCCTGAAGGTCCACACCCGCGTCGCCGACCTCTACAACCAGCCGATGAACCAGACGGAGCAGCAGCTCCGCCTGACCGTCCACGAGCTCCGCGAGCGCCAGGAGCACGAACTCGTCAACAACCCCGAGTTCGGGCTGCTCCACAACACCGACTTCGACCAGCGCATCCAGACCCACTCGGGCCCGCCGACCCCCGACGACCTCGACGACCTGCTCAGCATGCGCCGCGACACCGACTACCTCTTCGCCCACCCCCGGGCCATCGCCGCCTTCGGCAAGGAGTGCAACAAGCGCGGTCTCGTGCTCGGCACCGTCGACGTCGAGGGACGCCACATGCCGGCCTGGCGCGGGGTCCCCCTCCTCCCCTGCGGGAAGATCCCGGTCACCGACCGGCAGAGCTCCTCGATCATCGCCGTCCGCACCGGCGAGGACAACGAGGGCGTCATCGGTCTCCACCAGACCGGCCTGCCCGACGAGATCGAGCCCGGCCTCAACTGCCGTTTCATGGGCATCGACGAGAAGGCGATCATCTCCTACCTCGTCTCCGCCTACTACTCCGCCGCGATCCTCGTGCCGGACGCGGTCGGCATCCTGGAGAACGTCGAGGTGCGCCCGCGGGCCTGACCGCCGGCCGGGCAAAACCCGTTGCCCGGACCGGGACGCCGGTGCTGGAGTGGCCGCCATGGAACCCCAGCACCTGCGTGACCTCCACGACCTCCAACTGCGCCGCGAAGCCCGCTCCGACGGGCCCGGCTGCCGCGTCGAGCACGTCGACGGCGTCGTCCGCCACACCGGCCCCGCGCACGCGTGGAACGGCGTCCTCTGGTCCGGGCTCGACGCGCGGGACGCGGACAGGGCCATCGCCGCGCAGATCGAGCACTACCGCGCCGCCGGCCTGTCCTTCGAGTGGAAGCTGTACGCGCACGACACCCCCGCCGACCTCGGCGACCGGCTCCGCGCGGCCGGCTTCACCGCCGAGGAGCCGGAGACCCTGATGGCCGCCGAGGCCGCGGCCCTGCCCCGGGAGGTTCCGCTCCCGGAGGGCGTCGAACTCCGCGAGGTCACCGACGAGGCGGGGGTCCGCCAGGTCGTCGAGGTCCACGAGCGCGCCTTCGGCACCGACAGCTCCGACCTCGGCCGCCGGCTCCTGGACCGGCTCGCGACCGACCCCGACGCGGTCACCGCCGTCGTCGCCCTCGCCGCGGGGGAACCCGTGAGCGCCGCCCGCCTGGAGCTGTACCCCGGCACGGACTTCGCGGGCCTCTGGGGCGGCGGCACCGTCGAGGGCTGGCGTGGCCGGGGCCTCTACCGCGCCCTCGTCGCCCACCGCGCCCACGTCGCCGCCGCCCGGGGCCACCGCTACGTCCAGGTCGACGCGGCGGACACCAGCCGCCCCATCCTCCACCGCCTCGGCTTCCTGACGCTGACGACCACCACGCCGTACGTGTACGAGGCCTAGGCCGTTTCCTTCGGACCACGCCGTACGCGTACGGGGTCTAGGGGGTGTCGTCCGGCGCTCCCATCCAGGGGGAGAAGTGCTCGGCGACCAGCGACGCCACGGCCGCCGCGTCCCGCGTCCCGTCGACCTCGATCACGCGGACGCCCAGGCGCCGGGCGGCGCGCACCGCGTCCTCGGCGACCAGCCGGTCGCGGGCGATCCGGTTGGCCTGGGCGCGTGCCGGGTCGCCGACCGGCACGTCCAGGGCGCCCGCGCGCGGAAGGGTGCGGATCTGGTGCTGCCGGAACTCCTCCGTGGGCACGAGGACCACCATCCGACGGACCGAGTCGACCAGCGGAACGACCAGCTCGGGCCGCAGCCCCCACCCCTCGGCGATCGCCGGCCGGCCGGTCGACAGGGCGCGCAGGTCGTCCAGGACCCAGTCGAACCGCACCGGGAAGCCGGCCAGCGTCTCGGCCGCCATCTCCGCCGGGCTCCGTTCCGTCCAGACCTGCTCGGGCCCCGGACCCGCCACCGGCTCGCCCCGTGCCACCCGCCGCGCGATCCGGCGGTCCTGATGGCCGCGGGCGTCGTGGTAGTCGTAGTGATACACCGTCAGGCCGTAGCGACGGGCGAGGATGTCGGACACGGTCGTCTTGCCGGCCCACTGCGCGCCACCGATCCACAGCATCCGGCGCAGGCTGCCGTGCGGATCCCAGAGCTCTGCCATGAGTCCTCCGTGACTCCTCCCGTGGACGGGCGGCGCGGAGGGCCGCCCCGGAAGCGAGTGTCCCGGTTCACGGGCGGGAACGGCAGTCTTGTCTTCGGGGGCTCGGTGGGCGGTGAAGCCGCGGGGGAGCCCGTCTTCGTCGGCGATCAGGTCGCGGCGCCGTCGGCCGGTGAAGGCGCCGACGAGGGCACGGCGCACGGACGCAGGACCATGAGCGAGTCCTCCCGGGCCGCCGCCATGGCGAAGGAGAACCGGTCGAGTTCGAGGCAGAGGGCGACGTCGTCGGGGTGGGCTCCCCGGCGCACGCCCCGCGTCAGTTCGGCGGCGGCACGCGACCGGCCGGCGCGGCGGAGGAACTCGGCCGCGTCCGTCCCGTCCCCGGTGGCCCTGCGGGCGATGTACTGGGCGCACGCCAGGTCCTCGTCCGCCCGCCCGTCCTCGCCCGTGACCACGAAGGTGACGCCGTCGCACCCGCGTGTCCGCAGGAGCCGGGCCGTCGCCTCCGCCACCACGAAGCTCGCGCACAGCACCAGCGAGGCGTCCCTGACCGCGAGGGCGCCGACCGTCCCCGCCGTGGTCTTCTGCACGACGGTCCGTCCGGCGAGGTCGACGGAGCGCAGCAGAGCGGGCGAGTTGACGGCGTCGAACCCGGGTGCCGGAGGACCGTCCTTGAGCGCGACCCACTCCGGGTGGCGGGCCTTGAGCGCCAGGGCCTCCTCCGGCGACTCGGCGAGGACGATCCTTTCCGCGCCCTGGGCGAAGGCCCAGGCGGCCACCGTGAAAGCACGCATGACGTCGACCACGACCGCCACGGGAGGGACTTCGGTCAGTTCGGCGATGCCGAGGAAACGGGCGTCCATTCGGGCATGATCGCGCGGGCTCGGCCGGAAGGGGCCGGACGGTGACGCGGATCACGCCCGCGGCCCCGGGCGCGGCGAACCGCGCCCTCGGCACCCGCTCGACGATGTCGGTGTGGCCGCCGGAGGCCTGGCCCTCGGTGTCCATCTGGGTCCTGACCCGGCCGGGCACACCGCGCGACGCGGCGGTTCAGTACAGGGCGGCGCCCATCGGGGAGTCCTCGCCCGTGACGTACGCGCGGATCGACGCCAGGTACTCGGCGCGGCCGACGAGTCCGTCGCCGTCGCCGTCCAGGGCGTCGAACGCCGCGTCGGCGTTGTCGGCCCGGTTGCCCAGCGCCTGGCGCAGCATCGTGAACTGGGCACGGTCCAGGGCGCCGTCCTGATCGGCGTCGGCGAGGTCGAACAGGGCGCCCAGGGCGTACTGGCAGATGTGGTCGAACTTCTCGGCGTCCACCCAGGCGATGTACTCCTCGTAGGTCATCACGCCGTCGCCGTTGGCGTCCATCGCGGCCCAGGCGCGTTCGCCCGTGGTGCGGGCGGCGACGACCAGGGGGTCGTCGTCACCCCGTCCGGTCGCCTGCTGGGCCCGGTCGATGCGGACGAAGTAGTCCTGCTTCGAGGCGACTCCGTCTCCGTCCGTGTCCAGCATCGCGTAGATGCGGGCCTTGGGCTCCGTGGGGTCGACCGCTGCGGTCCGGAGATCGGTTCGCGGGAGTGCCATGTCGGATCTTCTTTCGCTTGGGGAGAGCGGTCGGGCGGGGAGGCCACCGCGCCCATGATCGACGGTCGAGCCCTTCGCGGCCCGGCGACCCGCCACGGGCCGGCCGACACTCACCCGACGTGGTGATCTCGCCGGGCCCGGCTCGTCCGCGTATCCGGCGCGGCCGTTCGCCCGGCAAGCGCCCGCCGAGCCCCGGGCGGGCGCCCCTGCGGAGTCCGGGACGGGGAAGGGCGGTTACGCCAGCACACGGGCGTCGCTCCGGACGTGGTCGTACCGGCTCTCGACCGACGCACGCCTAGGCCGTCTCTTTCGGATCTTGCCGGTCAAGCCCGCGTCGTCCGGTGCCGTGCATCGCAAGGCGGAGGAATGTCCTATTACTGGACGTACTTGGGCTTTCCGACAACGCAGCGAGGTGCGGTGCCGGGCGGCGCGGGCGAGGCAAGATCCGGAAGAGACGGCCTAACCGCGGCGACGGCTGCCGACCGCCCTCCTTGCGGGTCTTCACGGTCACTGGCGGGCGGATCGCGCGCAACGTCGTGTTCACCGGCCCTCGCGTCCTGGAGGAGGGCCGGCCGTCCGACGCCGCCCTCCGCCAGACGCCGCGAGCCCGGCCTGATCGGCAAGACACCTAGGGAATGTCGGCTTCGTGGGCGGCCACCACGGCCCGCAGGAGTCCCGGGAAGCGCTCCTCGAACTCCTCCAGGCGCAGGGCGTTCATGCGGGAGGTCCCCACGTAGTGCTGGCGGACGAGGCCGGCCTCGCGCAGGACGTGGAAGTGGTGGGTGGCCGTGGACTTGCTGACCGGCAGGTCGATGGCCCCGCAGGCCAGGTCCTCGCGCGCCGCGTACAACTCGGCGACGATCCGGCGCCTGACGGGGTCGACCAGGGCCTCCAGGACCTGCTGCAGACCGATCTCGCGCAGGTCGGGGTGGGGCGGGACGCGGTTCCGCCGGCCGGTGCCTGTCGCTGCTCTCATCGTCGTGTCGACCTCCGGGATCATCGTACGACAGGGATCAAAGTTTCACGCGCATCGAAGTTTGACATCGATCGAACCTTGCGCTTGGCTGGGCGCGGCGGCGGAGCGGCCCGCGCGCCGCCGTCACCGAGCGGGGAGGGGAAGCCCGATGAGCAAGGCCAGGACGGTGCGGTTCCACGAGTACGGCGGTCCGGAGGTGCTCCGCCTGGAGGACGTCGAGGTGGGCGAACCGGGCCCCGGCGAAGTCCTCCTCCGGGTGGAGGCCATCGGCCTCAACCGCGCCGAGGTCCTCTTCCGCAGCGGTCACTACATCGAACCGGCCCGGAGCTTCCCCGCCCGGCTCGGCCTGGAGGCGGCCGGTGTCGTCGAGGCCCTCGGCGAGGGGGTGAGCGGGTTCGCCCCCGGGCAGGCGGTGAGCGTCGTGCCCTCGTTCTCGATGAACGACCACGGGGTCTACGCCGAACGCGCGATCGTCCCGGCCTCCTCCCTCGTCCCCCGCCCCGAGGGCCTCGGCCCCGTCGAGGGCGCCGCCGTGTGGATGCCGTACGTCACGGCGTACGGCGGACTCGTCGAGGTCGGCGGGGCGCGCGCCGGGGACACCGTCGTCCTGACCGGGGCCTCCAGCAGCGTCGGCCTGGCCGCCATCAGGACCGCGCACCGGATCGGCGCCACGCCCCTCGTCACCACCCGCACCCGGGCCAAGAGGGACGCCCTGCTCAAGGCGGGGGCGGCCGAGGTGATCGTCACCGACGAGGAGGACGTCGCCGAGCGCGTACGGGACCTTACGGGCGGGCGCGGCGCCGACCTCGCCTTCGACGCGGTCGCGGGCCCCGGCCTCACCGACCTCGTCAGGTCCCTCGCCCCCGGCGGCACCGTGCTGCTCTACGGGGCCGCCAGCGGGCTCCCGACCCCGTACCCCGGCTTCGACCTCGGGATGCCCGCCGTCTCCCTGCGGACCTACACGATGCCGGAGACGACCCGGGACCCGGAGCGGCTGCGCCGGGCCCGCGCCTTCGTCGAGTCCGGACTGCGCACCGGCTTCTTCGAACCCGCCGTCGACCGCACCTTCACGCTCGACGAGATCGTCGCGGCGCACCGGGCCATGGAGGCCGGCCACCAGGTGGGCAAGATCGTCGTGACCGTGCCGCACTGAGGTCCGGGGGTGTCAGGCCGCCCAGTGCGCGGGGCGGTCGAAGCCCTCCGGGAGGCGGGTCGCCGCGTTCCCGCGCGCCGAGTTCAACTGGGGCTGCGTCAGGAACAGCGCACCGGTCAGATCCGCGCCCGCCAGATCGGCGTCCCGCAGGTCGGCGCCGATCAGGTCCGTGAGCGACAGGTCCGCCCCCGTCAGGTCGGCCGCGATGAGCAGCGCCCCGCGCAGGTCCGTGCCCCGCAGCTTCGCTCCGCGCAGCCGCTTGCCGATCAGGTCCGCCCCGCGCCGGCTCTTCGGCCGGCCGCCGGCCGCGGCGCGGACCAGCTCGCTCGTCCTGAGGAGCAGCGGATTGACCTCGGCGCGCACCGCGGCCACGTCCAGCTCCTCCAGGGCGTCCGGCGTGCCCCCGGCGAGCTCCTCGACCCGGCCCAGCGCGGCCCGCAGCTCGGCGTGGACGGGACGGGCCGCCCGCAGCGCCAGCGCCTCCGTGAGGTAGCGCAGCAGCTCGTGCAGCTGGCGCACCACCGGGAACACCTCGTACATCTGCCGGGCCGTCTCCGGCGCCTCGCGCCAGGACACGCCGCCGAAGGTCACCTGGGAGACCCGCTGGCCGGCGCCGAAGCAGTCGTACACCGTGCAGCCCTGGAAACCGCTCGGCCGCAGCCGGGTGTGGATCCCGCAGCGGAAGTCCTCCTGGAGGTTCCGGCAGGGCTCGCCCGAGGACTTGTTCACGGCGAAGTCGGCCGACTTGGCGAAGGGCAGCGCCACGCAGCACAGGCCGAAGCAGTTGGCGCAGTCGCCGCGCAGGGCGGATTCCCGGGTGTCGGGCACGGTGGAACGGTTCCTTCGCGGTTCGGGGACGGTCCTCCCACCGTATCGCGCCCCCGGTGCCGCACGGTCTTCCCGGTGCCGTGACCTCGTGCTTCGACCCCGTGATCCGTCGTGCCGCGGCGTCGCGCCCTCGGCGAAACCGCTTGCGGTGATCCACGGGGCCCGGTGAGGATCGGCGGCATGCCGACGTTCACGACACAGGACGGAACCGAACTCGCCTACCGTGTACGGGGGGAGGGCGAGCCGCTCGTGTGCCTGGCGGGCGGACCGATGCGCGACGCCGGTTGCCTCGGGGACCTCGGCGGACTCGCCGCCCACCGCGCCCTCGTCCTGCTCGACGCCCGCGGCACCGGGGCGAGCGCCGAACCCGCGGACCCCGGCACGTACCGCTGTGACCGGCAGGTCGACGACGTCGAGGCCCTCCGCGTCCACCTCGGCCTGGACCGGATCGACCTCCTCGGCCACTCGGACGGCGGGAACCTCGCCGTCCTCTACGCCGCCGCCCACCCCGAACGGATCCGCTCCCTCGTCCTCGTCACCTCCGCCGGGCGGGCCCTCGACGTCGAGACCACCGACGAGGAGTGGGACGAGGCCGTCGAGGTCTTCGCCGACCGGGCCCGGTACCCCGAGGCCAGGGCCGCGCTCGACTCCATCGGTCCCGGCACCCCGCCGCGTCGCGTCCGCGAGATCACCGCGCCGGTCCTGATCGTGGCGGGCCGGTACGACGCGGGGCCGACGACCGCCGAGGCGGCGGCCTTCTTCCCGCACGCGGAGCTCGTCGTCCAGCCGGGCGCCGGACACTTCCCATGGGTCGACGACGCCGACGCCTTCGCCCGCACGGTCGCCGCGTTCCTCGACCCGGCCGTGCGCACCGTCACCGTGGACGGCGTACGCCTCGCCCACCGGGTCACGGGAGCCGAGGACGCCCCGCCCGTCGTCCTCGTCCACGGCCGCGGAGAGAACAGCACCACCTGGACGGAGATCGCCGAGGACCTGGCCGTCGACCACCGGGTGTACGCGGTCGACCTGCGCGGCCACGGACTCAGCGACCGGCCCGGCCGCTACGGCTTCGAGGACTTCCGCGACGAACTCGGCGGCTTCCTCAAGGCCCTCGGCCTCACCGGCGCCACCGTCGTCGCCCACTCGATGGGCGCCGGGGCCGCGCACCTCCTCGCCCAGAGCGAACCCGGCCTCATCGGCCGTCTCGTCCTGGAGGAGGCACCGGCCTTCGTCCCGCTCGACCCGCCGCGCCCGGTGGCCGAGCGCCCCGAGGGACCCCTCGCCTTCGACTGGGCCGTCGTCCCGACCACCGACGCCCAGCTGAACGCCCCCGACCCGGCCTGGCGCGAGGGGCTCGCCGCGATCACGGCCCCCACCCTCGTCATCGCCGGCGGCCCCACCAGCCACATCCCGCAGGACCAGTTGGCCGGCCTCGCCGACCGCATCCCGGACGCCCGCCTCGTCACGATCGGGGCCGGTCACCTCGTCCACAACACGCGCCCGGCCGAATTCCTCGCGGCCATCAGGGAGTTCGGGGTCCGGGCGGGAGCGTAGGAAGACCATGGAGTACGAAGCCGTCGGAGCCGAGCCCACCGCGACCGGAGACCTGCCGGGGAGCGGCTCGCCCGCTACGACGGCCCCGCGCGCCCCCGACGGCGACACCGTCCGCCGCCGGTGCGCCGGCCGGCCCCTCAGGGAGCCTCCGCGTCCGCCTCCACCGCCACCGCGCGGGCCCAGCGGTAGTCGGCCTTGCCGCTGGGGGAGCGCTGGACGCGGTCGGTGAGCACCAGCTGGCGGGGGACCTTGTAGCCCGCCAGCTGCCGCCGGCAGTGGGCCTGGAGGGTCTCCAGGTCCAGCGGCCCCGCCCCGTCCCGGAGCTGGACGACGGCGGCGACGTGGTTGCCCCACCTGGCGTCCGGCACCCCGGCGACCAGTGCGTCGTACACGTCGGGGTGGGACTTCAGGGCCTGCTCCACCTCCTCCGGATACACCTTCTCGCCCCCGGTGTTGATGCACTGCGAGCCGCGGCCCAGCACGGTGACCACCCCGTTCTCGTCGACGGTCGCCATGTCGCCGAGCAGCACCCACCGCACCCCGTCCCGCTCGAAGAAGGTCTCGGCGGTCTTGGCCGGGTCGTTGTAGTAGCCGAGCGGGACGTGGCCGCGCTGGGCGAGCCGGCCGGTCTCGCCCGGCGCGACGGGGGCGCGGGTCACCGGGTCCACGACCTGGGTGCGTTCGTTGACGTGCAGCCGGAAGCCCTTGGCCGGACCGGAGTCGTCGGTGGCGCGCCCGTTGGAACCGGACTCCGTGGAGCCGAAGTTGTTGAGCAGCAGGACGTTCGGCATGAGCTCCTGGAGCTCGACCCGTACCGTCTCGGACATGATCGCCCCGGAGGAGGAGAGGCTGAAGAGGGCGGACAGGTCCGTGCCCCTGAGCGGTCCGCGCAGGGCGTCCACGAGCGGGCGCAGCATCGCGTCGCCGACCAGGGAGATGCTGGACACCCTCTCCTTCTCCAGGGTGCGCAGCACCTCCTCGGGCACGTACTTGCGGTGCAGGACGACCCGCTGCCCGTAGTTGAGGGCGATGAACGCGGTCAGGGTGGAGGTGCCGTGCATCAGGGGCGGCGCGGGGAAGAAGGTGATGCCGGCGCCGCCAGCCGCGACCCGCTCCGCCAGCTCCTGGGGCCGCTTCACGGGCTCGCCCGAGGGGTCGCCCCCGAAGAGGCCCGCGAAGAACAGGTCCTCCTGGCGCCACAGCACGCCCTTGGGCATGCCGGTGGTGCCGCCGGTGTAGATGACGAACAGGTCGTCGGGCGAGCGGGGGGCGAAGCCGCGCCCCGGGGAACCGGAGGCCTCCGCCTCGGCGAACGGCACGCAGGCGAGGGGCGCTGCCCCTTCGGGCGGGGTCCCCACCCGTACGAGGTGCCGCAGCTTCTCCGTCTGCGGCAGCGCCGCCGCGACCCGGTCGGTGAACTCGGCGTCGAAGACGAGCGCGGCCAGGTCGGCGTCCCGGTAGAGGTAGACCAGTTCCTCCTCCACGTACCGGTAGTTCACGTTGACCGGCACGATCCGCGCCTTCAGGCAGGCGAGGACGGTCTGCAGGTACTCGACGCCGTTGTAGAGGTGGAGGCCGAGGTGCTCGCCGGGCCGGACGCCCGCGTCGATCAGGTGGTGTGCGATCCGGTTGGCGGCGGCGTCGAGCTCGGTGTAGGTGAGCCGCCGCTCCTCGCCCGTGCCGGGGTGGTCGACGTACACCAGCGCCTCGCGGTCGGGGACCACGTCGACGACCGATTCGAACAGGTCGGCAAGGTTGTACTCCACCGTTCCTCCTGACCCCGGTTCGCCGGTTCACATGGACGTGGCGGTCATTAGAGCGCCGACCGGTCACCGGGGGAAGGGGATGCGCAGAAGAATCTGACTGAGTGTCAGAAAACTATTGAACTGGACCCCCGGCTCCTGCAACCTGTTCCAGAACTGGAGACGGGAGACCCCCATGGGCGGCACCGAACACCTCAGCGTCCGGCGCGAAGGCGCCACGCTCGTCCTCACCTTGAACCGGCCCGAGGCCAAGAACGCCCTCTCGCTGCCGATGCTCGTCGGCCTGTACGACGGCTGGCTGGAGGCCGACGCCGACGACACCGTCCGCTCGGTCGTCCTCACCGGCGCGGGCGGTTCCTTCTGCGCGGGCATGGACCTCAAGGCCCTGGCCGGGAAGGGGATGGCGGGCGAGCAGTACCGGGAACGGCTGAAGGCCGACCCCGACCTGCACTGGAAGGCGATGCTCCGCCACCACCGCCCCCGCAAACCCGTCATCGCGGCCGTCGAGGGCCACTGCGTCGCCGGCGGCACCGAGATCCTCCAGGGCACCGACATCAGGGTCGCCGCCGCCTCCGCCACGTTCGGCCTCTTCGAGGTCCGGCGGGGCCTCTTCCCCATCGGCGGCTCCACCGTGCGCCTGCCCCGCCAGATCGCCCGCACCCACGCCCTCGAAATGCTCCTCACCGGCCGCCCGTACAGCGCCGAAGAGGCCGCCGCCATCGGCCTCGTCGGCCGGGTGGTCCCCGACGGCACCGCCCTGGACGCGGCCCTCGACATCGCCGAGCGCGTCAACGCGTGCGGGCCGCTCGCCGTCGAGGCGGTCAAGGCGTCCGTGTACGAGACGGCGGAGATGACCGAGACGGAGGGGCTCGCCGCCGAACTGAAGCGGGGATGGCCGATCTTCGACACGGCGGACGCGAAGGAGGGGGCGCGGGCGTTCGCGGAGAAGCGGGCGCCGGTGTACCGGCGGGAGTGAGCCCTTCCCCACTCCGCCCCTTCCCGAAACCGGGGGGGCTCAGCCCCCGGACCCCGGCAGAAGGGGGGGGCTGTGCCCCCGCCCCCTGACCCGGGGCTCTGCCCCGGCCCCGGGATTCGGGGCTCTGCCCCGGCCCCGGGACCTGGGGCTACGCCCCCGCCCGGTGGATCGGGGCTCTGCCCGGCCCCCGTGCACCGGGGCTTCGCCCCGGACCCCGTCGTACGGCCTTCGGCCGTGTCCTCGAACGCCGGACGGGCTGATCTCCGGTCCCGCCCCGGGCCCCACGCCGCCGGGCGTAGGGGGAGTTCGAGGCGCGGGGTCCGGGGCGGAGCCCCACGCGGCGGAGCCGCAGATGTCACAGCCGGGAGGGGGCGAGGTGGGGGGAAGGCCCCGCGCAGCGGCCCACCCCCCCGCACCACTCCGCCGCCCACCACCCACCACCCACCCCACCCAAGGAGCCCCGCCCATGACCGTCACCGACCCGCCGGAGGCCCTCCGCGCCCCCCTCGTCGTCGAGTTCCCCTTCACCCGCTCCCTCGGCCCCGTCCAGTCCGCCTTCCTCACCGGGCTGCGCGAGCGCACCGTCCTCGGCGTGCGCACCGAGGCGAACGAGGTGCTCGTCCCGCCCGTCGAGTACGACCCCGAGACCGCCGCCGAACTCCGCGAGCTCGTCGAGGTCGCCCCCACCGGCACCGTCACCACCTGGGCCTGGAACCCCGAGCCCCGCCCCGGACAACCCCTCACGACCCCCTTCGCCTGGGTCCTCGTCCGCCTCGACGGCGCCGACACCGCCCTCCTCCACGCCCTCGACGCCCCCGGCCCCGAAGCCGTCCGCACCGGCCTGCGGGTGCGGATCCGCTGGGCCGCCGAACGGGCCGGAGCCATCACCGACATCGCCTGCTTCGAGCCGTACGAGAGCACCCCACGGGGCGAACCCGCCGCCCACGACGGCCGGTTCGAGGACCCCGTGACCGGCATCGTCGCCCCCGCCCGCCTCGACTACACGTACAGCCCCGGCCGCGCCCAGACCCGCTACCTCCACGGGCTCGCCGAGCGCCGCACGGTCGGCGAGCGCTGCCCCTCCTGCGCCAAGGTGTACGTGCCGCCCCGCGGCGCCTGCCCCACCTGCGGCGTCGCCACCACCGACCGGGTCGAGGTCGGCCCCCGCGGCACCGTCACCACCTTCTGCATCGTCAACATCAAAGCGAAGAACCTCGACATCGAGGTCCCCTACGTCTACGCCCACATCGCCCTCGACGGCGCCGGCCTCGCCCTCCACGGCCGCATCGCCGGCATCCCGTACGACGAGGTCCGCATGGGCCTGCGGGTCGAGCCCGTGTGGAGCGAGGACGGCCGCTACCCGGACCACTACCGGCCCACCGGCGAACCCGACGCCGACTACGACACGTACAAGGAGCTGCTATGAGCCGGGACGTGGCGATCGTCGCCTTCGCCCAGAGCGACCACCGACGGCACACCGACGACCTCTCCGAGGTCGAGATGGTGATGCCCGTGCTGCACGAGGTGCAGCGGCAGACCGGCCTGAAGGCCGCCGACATCGGCTTCACCTGCTCCGGCTCCTCCGACTACCTCGCCGGGCGCGCCTTCTCCTTCACCATGGCCCTCGACGGCGTCGGCGCCTGGCCGCCGATCTCCGAGTCCCACGTCGAGACGGACGGCGCCTGGGCGCTCTACGAGGCCTGGGTGAAGCTCCTCACCGGCGAGGCCGACACGGCCCTCGTCTACTCGTACGGCAAGTCCTCGCCCGGCTCCGTCCGCGACGTCCTCACCCGCCAGCTCGACCCGTACTACCTCGCCCCCCTCTGGCCCGACTCCGTCGCCCTCGCCGCCCTCCAGGCCCAGGCCCTCGTCGACGCCGGGGACACCGACGAACCCGCCCTCGCCGCGATCGCCGCCCGCAGCCGCGAGGACGCCAGGACCAATCCGCACGCCCAGCTGCCGGGCGTCCGCCCCCAGGGCGGGTACGCCGTCCAGCCCCTCCGCACCGGCGACTGCCCGCCCATCGGCGACGGCGCCGCCGCCGTGATCCTCGCCGCCGGCGACCGGGCCCGCGAGCTGTGCGAGCGCCCCGCCTGGATCCGGGGCATGGACCACCGGATCGAGGCCCACTCCCTCGGCGTCCGCGACCTCACCGACTCGCCCTCCACCCGCCTGGCCGCCGAGCGCGCCGGAGCCTTCGAGAGGCCCGTCGACACCGCCGAACTCCACGCCCCCTTCACCTCCCAGGAGGTCGTCCTCAGAAAGGCCCTCCGTCTCGACGACGGGGTGCGGATCAACCCCTCCGGCGGCGCCCTCGCCGCCAACCCCGTCATGGCCGCCGGTCTGATCCGGCTCGGCGAGGCCGCCGCCCGCATCCACCGCGGCGAGTCCGACCGCGCCCTCGCCCACGCGACCTCCGGCCCCTGCCTCCAGCAGAACCTCGTCGCCGTCCTGGAAGGGGAGACCCATGCCCGGTAAAGAGCCCGTCGCCGTCGTCGGCATCGGCCAGACCAAGCACGTCGCCGCCCGCCGGGACGTCTCCATCGCCGGACTCGTCCGCGAGGCCGCCCTGCGCGCCCTGGCGGACGCCGAGCTGACCTGGGCGGACGTCGACGCCGTCGTCATCGGGAAGGCACCCGACTTCTTCGAGGGCGTCATGATGCCGGAGCTGTACCTCGCCGACGCCCTCGGCGCGGTCGGCAAGCCCATGCTCCGGGTCCACACCGCCGGATCGGTCGGCGGCTCCACCGCCCTCGTCGCCGCCAACCTGGTCTCCGCGCGCGTGCACCGGACCGTCCTCACCCTCGCCTTCGAGAAGCAGTCCGAGTCCAACGCCATGTGGGGCCTCTCCCTGCCCGTCCCCTTCCAGCAGCCCCTGCTCGCCGGCGCCGGAGGCTTCTTCGCCCCGCACGTGCGCGCGTACATGCGCCGCACCGGCGCCCCCGACACGATCGGCTCCCTCGTCGCGTACAAGGACCGGCGCAACGCGCTCAAGAACCCGTACGCCCACCTCCACGAGCACGACCTCACCCTGGAGAAGGTCCAGGCCTCCCCGATGCTCTGGGACCCCATCCGCTACTCCGAGACCTGCCCCTCCTCGGACGGCGCCTGCGCCATGGTCCTCACGGACCGTGCCGGAGCCGACCGCGCGCCACGGCCGCCCGCCTGGGTGCACGGCGGGGCGATGCGCAGCGAACCCACCCTCTTCGCCGGCAAGGACTTCGTCTCCCCGCGGGCCGGCAGCGACTGCGCCGCCGACGTCTACCGGCAGGCCGGCGTCACCGACCCCCGGCGGCAGATCGACGCCGTCGAGATGTACGTGCCGTTCTCCTGGTACGAACCCATGTGGCTGGAGAACCTGGGCTTCGCCGAGGAGGGCGAGGGCTGGAAGCTCACCGAGGCCGGGGTGACCGAGCTCGACGGCGACCTGCCCGTGAACCCCTCGGGCGGGGTCCTCTCCACCAACCCCATCGGGGCCTCCGGGATGATCCGCTTCGCCGAGGCCGCGCTCCAGGTGCGGGGGGACGCCGGCGAGCACCAGGTCGAGGGCGCCCGCAGGGCCCTCGGCCACGCCTACGGAGGCGGCGCCCAGTTCTTCTCCATGTGGCTCGTGGGGGACACCCCGCCCACCGGCTGAGCCCCAGCGCGGGGCCTACCCTGACCCGCATGAACGCGGAACGTGACCTCACCCGGCTCCTCGCCGGGATGCGCCCGGAACTCGACCCCGGCCGCTACGTCTTCACCACGGTGGACGGCCCCGCCCCGGCCGGGGTCGCCCCCGTCGTCACCGTCGCCGAACCCGAGGGCCTCACCCTCGTCGTACGGCAGGAGGAGGCGGACGCCGCCGGCCTCCCGTACGACTACGTGGCGGGCCGGATCACGCTCCGGGGGCACTCCGCGCTCGACGCCGTCGGACTCACGGCGGCCGTCGCGGGCGAGCTCGCCGCGGCGGGCCTGAGCTGCAACGTGGTGGCCGGTTTCCACCACGACCACCTCTTCGTCGAACACGACCGCGCGGGCCGGGCGTTGGACCTCCTGAACGAGCTCTCGCGGCGGTCGGCCGACTCGGCCGCATGAGGGACACGGGCGGGTCCGCCCCGAGCCCGGAAACCGCTCGTCCGGGCGTCCCCGTCCCGGTCGGCCGCCCGCGCGGCGGACCCTCCGTGGCCGGACGGATGCCCCGCGTGACCACGGGGGCCTCCGGGCCGCCGCGCGGGTGAGGCTCCCGGAGGTGCCGCCGACCGCCCCGGACGCCGGGCCCCGGCCCGGAGCGGCGGCCCCGGTGAGCGGCGCCGCCCCGGGGCGGCGCCCGACGCGTCGCGTCGTGCGCCGGGGCACGTACCATGGCCGTATGTCCTTCCTCCGCCGCCGCAGCGCCGCCACACCCGCGGGCCCGGACTTCGACGTCCTGGCCATGGACCCGGGGGACTGGCCCGGCAATCTCGGCGCAGGTCTGCTGCCCGCGCCCGACGGTTCCTGCCAGGGCGTGTTCCTCCGCTACGACCTGTTCGGCGGCCGCGGACCCGCGATGATCATCGGTAACCTCCCCGAGGGCTCCCCGGCGCGCGAGCTCGCCGACGGCCAGATCCCCTTCGAGGTGGCACAGCTCCTCGCCGCCCTGGAGAACGACGAGCCGGTCGAGGTCCTCGACACCGAGGACATGCCCGTCATGCAGGGCGACAACCTCCTCATCGTGCGCCGCCTCAAGCTCTCCGAGAGCCGCATCTCCTGCGTCCAGTTCGACCGCAGCGACAACGTCCTCGTGACGATCGCCAGTTGGGACCGGCCGATCACCGACGACCTGTACGCGCTGCTCAAGCCGCTGCCCGCCGAGCTGTTCCAGCAGGGCTGACGGGGCCGGGGCCGATGAGCGCGCGCGTCGACGCCTGGATCTGGGCGGTCCGCCTCACCAAGACCCGCTCCCAGGCCGCGGCCGCCTGCCGCGCCGGGCACGTCAAGGTCAACGGCGAGCGGGTCAAGCCCGCCCAGGCCGTGAAGCCCGGCGACGAGGTCCGGATCTTCCACGGCGGGCGGGAGCGGATCGTCGAGGTCAAGGAGCTCCACACCAAGCGGGTCGGCCCTCCGGTCGCCGTCGAGGCGTACGTGGACAACAGTCCGCCCCCGCCGCCGCGCGAGCACGTCGCCGTCGCCGCCGTACGCGACCGGGGCACGGGACGCCCCACCAAGCGCGAGCGCCGCGAACTCGACGAACTGCGCGGCCGGCGCCCCTGAGGCGAGTCCGCGACGCGCTTCCGGGTCGAGCGGGCGACAGGCGTCTCCGAGGCGAGCCGGCGGCGGCGCCTCCCGGGCGGGCGGACGGCAGGCGCGTCGACGAGCGAGCGTCCCTGATCCGACGGCCCGAAGGCCTCCGGGAATCCTCCCGGAGGCCTTCGGCGTGCCTCAGCGGGGCCCCGCGCCCAGCAGCTCCGAGATCCGCGCCGCCGAGGTGCCGAGCCCCGTCGGCCCGCGCCGCAGCAGAGCGCTGCCGCTGCCCGAGCGCACGTCCTCCGCGCCGTAACGCCGTACCTTCCGGTGCCAGTTGAGGACGCCCGCGAGCCAGTCCTCCAGCTCCCGCAGATACGCCTCGAAGGCCTCCCGGCCCGCCGCTTCGAGCCCGAACTCCTCGTACAGCAGCGGGACCTCACGCTGCTTCAGGTTCTCGTACTGGCGCAGCCGCCCCCGCATCAGGTCGTCGACCATCGACACCGCGGTCGGGTAGTCGCAGTCGAAGAACTTCTGGAGCACCAGGACGCCGTTGTGCACCTCGCCCTCGACCTCGATCTCCTTCTGGTACGAGAAGAGGTCGTTGACGAGCGCCCCGTAGTCCATGACCGAGTTCTCCAGGCTGCGCACCGTCCCCGACCGGAACAGCTCCGGGGGCAGCACCGTGTCCTGCCGCAGCCGGCACAGCAGCGTGGTCAGCTCGGATCCGAAGGTGCTGCGCCGCATCTCGATGTAGTCGACCGGGTCGGGCACCCGGTGCTGCACCACGTTGTGCATCTCCCACATCCAGCTGTCGAGCATCACGTCGAGCGAGGCCCGCAGCTGCTCCAGCGCCGGGGGCGCCATCGTGGCGGCGGTCCGCGCCCAGACGTCGGCGAGCGAGCGCTCCAGGGCGTTCACCGCGTGCGCCGCGCCGGACGCGGGCTCGTCGATCGGCATGCACGCCTTGAGCCGGTCGGTCTGCTCCTTCGCGCCGGCCAGGTTGCCCGCCCGTCCGAAGACGGCCGGGTAGTAGTCGTCCGCGTAGGTTCCCCAGGTCAGCCAGTCGGCGCTGAGCTCCAGGTCCTCCGGGGAGGCGTCCGGATCGAGGCCCGCCGCGCACAGTGCGAGGTCGAAGCCCTCCGCCATCGGCCGGTCCCACAGGTCGTCGAGGAGGCCCGCCCGCTCGGCCCAGTCCACGGTGTGCCGACGCGCGGCCTGGTGGTGGGGGTTGATCGTGAGCGGGTACGGCAGGTCGAACTCGGGGAGCAGCGAGGGCCCCACGTGCTGGTGCGGCGCGTGCGTGAACGCCCGGTGCCGGGCCGCCGCGGGCCGTCCGAAGAGGGTGCGGACGTCGAGCGCGGAGGTGCCGATGACCCCGTCCAG
This sequence comes from Streptomyces sp. NPDC053513, assembly GCF_044544765.1. Classification (NCBI taxonomy): domain Bacteria; kingdom Bacillati; phylum Actinomycetota; class Actinomycetes; order Kitasatosporales; family Streptomycetaceae; genus Streptomyces; species Streptomyces sp. NPDC053513. Next base: position 317,431 of record NZ_JBITXP010000008.1, on the reverse strand, counting down.
GTGCGAGGGCCCGCCGACCATGCCCTCGTTCATGTAGCGGCTGGAGCGCATGTGCCACTCGTGGCCGCCGGACTGCCAGTCCTGGAGCCCCTTCGCGTACGCCGCGACCGCCGCGCACTCCTCCGGGCTCAGCCCCTGCTCGGCGGCGAGCAGCGGCACTTCGGTGAGCGCGGTGTTCTCGAACTGCTGGACCCGCGAGGTCAGCAGGTCGTTGACGGCGTTCGCCGCCTCCTGGGTCGTGCAGCCGAGGAACCGCTCCAGGACGAGGACGCCGTTGCTGTTCTCGCCCTCCTCCTCCACCTCGCGCTGGTACGAGAAGAGGTCGTTGCGCAGGTGCACGGCGTCGGAGAAGGCGTCCCTGAGCACCCGCAGCGGCCGGGAGTGCGCCACCCGGGCGGGGACCTCGGCCCCCGCCGCGTACTCCACGAGCCCGGCCGACCAGGGGGCGCCGCCCACCTTGCGGCGCATCTCGATGTACTCCAGGGGGTTGGCGACCCGGCCGTCGTTGATGTTGTCGAGCTCCCACAGGGACTCGTACAGCAGGTGCTCCGTGGCCTCCGCGAACCGCACCCGCCAGCCCTCGGACATCGACGGCACCGTCCGCCGCCAGAGGTCGGCGAGGCCCGCCTCGACGGGGTTGGTCGGCCCGGGCATGCCGACCGCTGGGTCCGCCGGCATGAACAGCGGGAGCCGGTCGAGGTACGCCTTGCTGCCGGCCCGGTCCTGGGTGCGCTTGAAGACCTCCAGGAAGTGGTCGTCGAAGAAGAAGACCCAGGTGTACCAGTCGGTGACGAGGTTCAGCGCCTCCTCGTCGCAGTCGGGATGGGTGTACGAGCAGAGCAGCGCGTAGTCGTGGGATTCGAGGTCGTGCTCCTCCCAGACCCCCGAGCCCTCCAGCATCCCCATCTCCCGCGCCCAGTCACGCGTGTGCGTGCGGGCGGCCTCCAGATGGGGATTGAGCCGTGCCGGATACGGAACATAGAAATCCGGCATAACGAAGGGCTGAGGCATTTCCTGGAGGGCCTTCCGGTGAGCTGGGGCGGTACCCGGCCCAGCCTTACCCCTCACCCGGACGACGCACGCGATCTCCTGAATAGTCGTATGAACGTCGAAGGGGTGGTGCCGGGCCCCACGGCCGGCACCACCCCGCACCTTTCGGCCAGGCCTCCGTCAGCCCTGGGAAACCCGCACGTCAGCGGCCTTCACAAAGGCCACCCGATGACCGAACTGGATCTGGTAGTACTCCTCCTGGCCCCGGACCACGGTGTGCCCGCTCGGATCGAACACCGGCGCGAAGTAGTACTCGCCCGGGGTGCTGCCCCCGACCACGTACCGCTGACCCGCGAGCAGTCTGTACGGCAGCGGCGACACCGGCTGCACCGGCACGCCCGCGGGATACGCCGAGGCCTCCGGATACGCCCGCCCGTACACCGGCACCTCCGCCAGACCCTCCCGGGGCGTCAGGACCAGGCCCCGGGCGTTCACCGCCGTCGGCTCCTTCACCGGGTTCGAGAACCACGCCTTCTGCCCGAGGTACCAGACCGCCGTCCAGTCCCCCCGCCGCTCCGCCACCGCGAAGCTCTGCCCGGTCGAGGCCCGCGCCCCCGTGTCGTTGACGCCCGTGGTGGAGGCCTGCCCGCCCGGCCGCAGACCGATGTCCTTCACCAGGGGCGCGTCGGCGCTCGGCCCGGTGTGCAGGCGCACCGCCCCGCTGCCGTGCGGCACGCACGCCTGGCCCGCCGTCGTGCAGCCCGTGTAGACCGGCCGGTGCGACTCGTAGTCGGGCCGGATCGTCACCACGCCCGCGTGCGGACCGGCGCTCGGCGTGATCGGACGGCCGAGCAGCCGGAAGTAGTGCGCCCAGTCCCAGTACGGCCCCGGGTCCGTGTGCATGCCCTTGATCGTGGACGTCACCGTGCCCGGCACGTTGTCGTGGCCCAGGACGTGCTGCCGGTCCAGCGGGATGTCGTACCGGGCGGCGATGTACCGCACCAGGCGCGCCGACGACCGGTACATCGCCTCCGTGTACCAGGAGTCCGGCGAGGTCAGGAAGCCCTCGTGCTCCAGGCCCACCGACTTGGCGTTCACGAACCAGTTGCCCGCGTGCCAGGCCACGTCCTTCAGCGGCACGTGCTGGGCGACGTGCCCGTCGGAGGAGCGCAGCGAGTACTGCCAGGACACGTACGTCGGGTCCTGCACCAGCTTCAGGGTGGTCCTCCAGTCCGCCTCGGTGTCGTGGATCACGATGTAGTCGATCGACTGGGAGGCGGGCCGGTTCGCCTTGTCGTGGTTGCCGTAGTCGCCGTCGCCGAACTCCTCGTACGGCGCGGGGACCCACTCGCAGGCCACCGAGGCCGGGCACTCCACGGGACCGGCGGCCGGCCGGCGGAGGCCCAGGGCCGCCACCTGACCGGTGGCGGGCGCCACCGCCGGGTCGGCCGACAGCGTCACCACCTGCCCGCTGTCCGTCGTCCGCGTCTCCCCGGTCCGGATCACGTCGAACACGTCGTTCGCGTACGTCGCCGCCGTCGCCGAGTCGTCCGCGCCGGAGTACCGCGCCACCGCCCCGTACCAGTCGGCCGGGTCCGCGCTCGCCGGAAGGCCGGCCTCGCGCTGCGCCGCCGCGAGCAGCGCCGCCCCGCCCTCGATGTTCGCGGCCGGCACGGTGCGCAGCTCCTCGGCCGGGATCCCGGACAGGGCGGACGCCCGCTCCAGGGTCCGCAGCCGCTCGGGCAGCTCGGCGGGCGCGGGCACCGGGACGTCACCGCTCGCGCGGGCCGGACGGGAGTCGTCGCCGCGCGCGTCCTCCCCGCCCTCCGAGTGGTGCGGGGCGGTCCCGGCCAGCGCCGTCACCGCGTCCGTCAGGTGCATCGGCCCGTAACCGCCGGTCACGCTGGGCGCACCGCCGTGGGTGTCCCACCGCGACTGCAGGTACGAGACGGCGAGCAGCACGCTCTCGGGCACGCCGTACCGCTCGGCCGCCCGCGCGAACTGCCCCTGCAGGACACCCGCCTCGGGCACGTCGGCGCCGGCGGGCGGAGCGGCGGACAGCAGGGGGAGCAACAGGGCGGCGGACGCCAGGACGCCCACCACCCCCGGCACACGGATCGGCGAAGGACGTCTGCGCGACGCGGAACGGAGCAAGGCAGCCTCCAGAGGCAGGGGGTGACACGGGGGCGTGCGGGGCCGAACCCGTACAGGGGTATCGGCTCCCGGACGTTCCGTCAATCACACCCGCACGAAAGGAAGTTCCCACGTCAGAGCGGGAATGGAGGCCATACGGCGGAGTTTCGCCGCGACGGGTCCCGGGCCTGGGACGCGTCACTGGAGTGGACCAATGGAGGGGGTTCGGGGAGAGGCGCGGGCGGAAGGGGTTCGCGGAGGATCCCGGACAAGCCGGTGCGCCGCGTCCCGGTGTGTCGGCACCGGGCTCACGGCGCACCCCCCCCGTGTGGTCGGCCGGACCCGCCCTTCAGCGCGTCCCGACCGCCGCGCGCACGGCCCGCCGTGCCATGGCGCAGTCGTCGTGCAGCCGCCTCAGCAGCAGCCGCTGTTCCTCGCCGGGCGCGAGCGCCCCCGAGGGCACCGGCACCGAACCGGCCGGCGGAGCCTCCTTCATGGTGCGCTGCACCGCCGTCTCGTAGGTGCGGATCTCCCGCGTCAGCACGATCATCAGGTTCACCAGGAAGGCGTCCCGGGAGGCCGGGCCCGCCTGCTGGGCGAGCTGGCTGATCTGGCGCCGGGCCAGCGGCGCGTCACCGAGCACCGCCCACAGGGTCGCCAGGTCGTAGCCGGGCAGGTACCAGCCCGCGTGCTCCCAGTCGACGAGCACCGGCCCGGCGGGGGAGAGCAGGACGTTGGAGAGCAGGGCGTCGCCGTGACAGAACTGGCCCATACCCTGACGGCCGCCCGCGTGCGCCAGACCGTGCAGCAGCTTCTGCAGGTCGTCCCGGTCCCGGTCCGTGAAGAGCCCGAGCTCGTGGTAGCGCGCGATCCGGGCGCCGTAGTCCAGCGGCGCGTCGAAGGTCCCGGCCGGCGGCCGCCAGGCGTTGAGCCGGGCGATCGCACCGAGCGCGGCCCGTACGTCGGCCCGCGGCGGGGCCTCGACGGGGTGGCGCGAGAGCGCCGCCGCGCGCCCGGGCATCCGCTCGATCACCAGCGTGCAGTTCTCCGGGTCCGCGGCGATCAGCCGCGGCGCCCGCACCGGCGGACGGTGACGGACGAAGGAGCGATAGGACGCTATTTCGTGCCGGAACCGCTCGACCCAGGCGGGGGAGTGGTCCAGTAAACACTTCGCGACCGCCGTCGTCCGCCCGGTCGTCCCGACGATCAGTACGGAACGGCCGCTGCGCCGCAGCACCTGCACCGGGTTGAACTCCGGACAGATCCGGTGGACCGACGCGATCGCCGTCTTCAGCTGCGCCCCCTGGGGGCCGGACAGGTCGATTCTCCCGCTGACCGGCTGGGTACCGGTGCCGCCCGCCCAGCGCCTCGGCCGGACGACCTGGGGGGCGGGGGCGAGGTACGGTCCGGCGCCTGCCGGGACGATGCGGTGCTGCGGCCGGGGCGGGGCGGACACGGAGGACGATGCTGTGTACATGGAGGTGACAGATCCCTTCGTGCGCCGACGAATTGCGTGCGTCGCCCCGCCCGCCCCCGGTCCGCACCCTGGGGAATGAGGGCCGGTCGGCGGGGCGGGGTGGCGCGTTCCTACCTGACACCCGGGCGCGGGTGGCGGAACATCTCGCGCACCCTGGCGAAGCCTGGCGAATTGTCGCCAGGCCTATGACAGGGGGCTACTGTCAACTCAGCCGAGAACCTGGGGGCTTAGACGTGACCGGACAAACCAACACCCGCCTGGCAGACCTGTTCGGCCTGGCCGGCTGGTCCAAGGGCGAACTCGCGAGGCTCGTCAACCGGCAGGCGGCGGCCATGGGCCACCCCCAGCTGGCGACCGACACCTCGCGGGTGCGGCGGTGGATCGACCGGGGCGAGACCCCGCGCGATCCCGTCCCCCGGGTGCTGGCAGCACTGTTCACCGAGCGACTCGGCCGTGTCGTGACCATCGAGGACCTCGGGTTCGTACGACACGGGCGTGCCGGAAAGAAGCAGGACGTCAGGAAGACGGAGAACCCTGACGGGCTGCCCTGGCCCCCCGATCGTGCGGCGGCGGTCCTCACCGAATTCACGGGAATGGACCTCATGCTCAACCGACGCGGCCTGGTGGGCGCGGGTGCCGCGCTTGCCGCCGGCTCCGTACTCAGCAACGCCATGCACGACTGGCTGCAGACCGACCCCGCACGCACGGGCGTCGCCCCGCGTGCCACCGATCCCCTCCACGCCGACCCCGCCGGGTTCGACCGCTACGAGGCCGCCCCCATCGGGTCGGAGGAGATCGAGGCCCTGGAGCAGTCCGTCATCATCTTCCGCGCCTGGGACGCCTCCCGGGGCGGCGGCCTCCAGCGCAAGGCGGTCGTGGGCCAGCTCAACGAGGTGGGCGGCATGCTCGCCTACCGCCACGCCGACCACCTCCAGCGGCGCCTGTGGGGCGTCGCCGCCAACCTCGCCGTCCTCGCGGGCTGGATGTCCCACGACGTCGGCCTCGAACCGACGGCGCAGAAGTACTTCGTCATCGCCGCCCACGCGGCCCGTGAGGGCGGCGACCGGCCCCGGGCCGGCGAGGCGCTGTCCCGGGCCGCCCGCCAGATGGTGCACCTGGGCCGGCCCGACGACGCCCTCGACCTGATGAAGCTGGCCAAAGCGGGCTCGGGCGAGCGGGTGCTGCCCCGCACCCAGGCCATGTTCCACACCATCGAGGCCTGGGCGCAGGCCTCGATGGGGCGGGGGCAGGCCATGCGGCGGACCCTCGGCGAGGCCGAGGACCTCTTCGTCTCCGACACGGGCGAGGAGAAGCCGGACTGGATGCAGAACTTCGACGAGGCCGACATGCACGGCATGCAGGCCCTCGCCTACCGCACCCTCGCCGAGCACGACCCGGCCGCGGCGATCCCCGCGCAGCGCCACGCCAAGCTGGCCCTCGAACTGCGGAGCGGCGGCCACGATCGCTCGAAGCTCTTCGACCGCATCTCGCTCGCCTCGGCCTGCTTCATCGCCGACGACCCGGAGCAGGCCGACCGGTACGCCCGGCTCGCCCTCATGTCCATGGGGGACACCTCGTCCCACCGGACCTGGGACCGGCTGCGGGAGATGTACCGGCTCACCGGCCAGTACGCGGGCTACTCGAGCATCGAGACCCTGCGCGAGGAGATCGAACTGGCCCTCCCCAGGTCGCCCGTCAACCGTCCCAGGGCCGGGCAGGCCTGAGCCTCCCCGTCCCTCGGGACGAGGAGGCTCGGGAAGGGCCTGTCTGGGGGTGGGACGGGGATCGGGAGGCGCGCCGGCGAGCGGTCCGAACTCCGGTACGGGTGGCCTCGGTTCCGTACGGGTGGTGCGACCCGGTGTGGGTGGGTGGCCCCGGTTGCGTACGGGTGTGGGGCCCGGCGCGGGTGGTCTCAGCCCCGGTGGGCGACCCGGACCACCATCACGCAGGCGTCGTCCTCGCGCGGCTCCTCGCCGAACTCCTCCACCACCGCGCGCACGCCGTCCTGCGCGTCCCGTGCCTCCGCGAGCCGGGGGCCGAGGGCGAGCAGCCGTCGCGTGCCCGTGTCGTCGTCCGGATCGCCGCCGCGGGTCAGCCCGTCGGTGTGCAGGACCAGCAGGTCGCCCGGGAGCAGCCGGGTCTCGGCCTCGCCGTACACGGCGCCGGTCGTCGCCCCGAGCAGCATGCCCTCGGGCCGTCGGAGCGCGTGCCCCGTCCCGTCGCGGAAGAGCAGCGGGGCGGGGTGGCCGGCCTGCGCCCAGGCCAGGGTCTGGGCCACCGGGTCGTAGCGGCAGCACATCGCGCTGCCGAGCGCGGGCTGGACGGAGGCTTCCAGGAGCTGGTTGAGGTGGCCCATCAGCGCGGCGGGCCGGATGCCGGCGACGGCCATGCCGCGCAGCGCGCCGAGGAGCATGGCCATGGAGGAGGTCGCGGCGACCCCGTGGCCCGTCAGGTCGCCGACGGTCAGCAGCGCGTCCCCGTCGGGCAGGGCGAGCGCGTCGTACCAGTCGCCGCCGATCAGACCGGTGCTGGCGGCCGGCAGGTAGTGCGCGGCCACGTCGAGCGGGGCGGGGCCGTCGTGGGCGAAGCGGAGCGAGCCGCGCCACGGCGGGAGGACCGCCTCCTGCAGTTCGACGGCGACCCGTCGCTCGGTGAGCTCGATGTGGCGGCTGCGCTCCAGGTTGTCGCGGCTCTCGCGGACCGCCCGCTCGCTGCGCCGCAGTTCGCTGACGTCGCGCAGGACGGCCCACATGGAGGCGGTGCAGCCGTCGGCGTCGAGCACGGGTTCGCCGGTCATGTGCACCGTGCGCACCCGGCCGTCGGTCCGTACGATCCGGAACTCGCCGTCGATCGGCTTCCCGTCGATCAGGCAGTCCGTCACCATGCCCTGCAGGACGGGCTGGTCCTCGGCGAAGACCATGGTGGGCATCTCGTCGAGCGTCATCGGGCCGCTCTCGGGCGGCCGTCCGAAGATCTGGAACAGCTCCTCGGACCAGCTGACCTCGTCGGTGAGCAGGTTCCACTCGGCGCTGCCGACGCGGGAGAGCAGCGAGCCGGTCCGGGGCGGGGCGGCCACGCCGTACGCGGTGCCGGGGGCGGGCGCGGACGCGGTGTCGACGACGGCGTCGATGTCCCCGGTCCCGTCCTCCGGGACCGCGCTCGCCGGAACTCCGGCCCGGAGCTGGCCCAAGTGGGCGCCCAGGTCGTCGAGTTGGTGCACCGCGAGGTCGCACAGGGCCCGCTGCCATCGCTGCTGGGGATCGTCCTCGTCCGCCGCGGCGTCCCGCCGGACGGCGTCCACCTCGCCGCGCAGGCGGCGGGTCTGTGAGATCAGCGCGTCCACCGCGCCCGGCTCCGGCGGCTGGGCGGGGCGGTCCGCGAACAGATGGGACGGCATGTCGTACTCCGATACAGGCGCGGCGCGGCCAGGTGTGGAAGGTGGCCCGTAGACGACTGTCGCACAGCCCGGCACGGCCCGTAAGGGATTTGGCAACACTCGATCCGGTGGTGCTTCTGGCATATGTCAAAGGCCCGGCGATTATCGGACAGGGCGCGACCCGTTACGGTGCTGGGGTGGTGAACGACGACGGAAACGGCACGGTGGGCGCGGGGACGACGGTCACGGGCGGGGTGGTCGCGGGCGGTTCGGACGTGCGTACGGAGATGGGGGCGGGGATGTCGAACGGCCTTGCCCCTGGCGCTCGGACGTCGGACGCGAGCGCCGGTGCCGGGGCGGACGGGCCGGGTGCGTGGGCCGATGCCGGGGCCGGCCCCGGTGCTGGTGTCGGTCCTGGCGCCGGTGTCGGCGCCGGTGCCGTGGCGGGCGGTCCGGGCGTGCCGGCGGGCGGTCCGGGCGGGCGTACGGAAGCGGGTGCGGCGGCCGTGAGCGCGGTCGGCACCGCCGTCCTGCTCGCCGCCGCGCCCGCCGGCCGCGGCCGTGCGATGGACGCCGCCTCGGTACTGCCGGCGCTCGCCGCCGTACCGCCCGGGGTCCTCACCGGCACCCCGGCCGCCACGGTCGTCGAACTCGCCGATCCGCTCGACCCGCAGACCGTCCTCACCCGCCTCCGCGCGGCGGCCGCGAGCCCCGGACCCCTGGTCGTCTGCCTCGCGGGTCAGCTCCACCTCGACCGCCGCCAGCGGCTGCCCCACCTCGCCCTCGCCCGCACCACGCCGGCGACCCTCCGCTACACCGCGCTGCCCTGGCACTGGCTCGCCGGTGAGCTCGGTGCACGGCTGCCCGGCACCACGACCGTCGTCGCGGACCTCGCGGCCGACCCGGACGTCTGGCAGCGCCTCACCGCCGCGCCCGGACTGCTGCACCTGGGGCCGGGCCCCCTCCTCTACGGGCGCGTGGTGCCCGCGCCGCGCAGGGGCGAGCCCACGACCCCCGAGTACCTGCGGGCCCGGGCCGAAATCTGGCGCTCCGGAGCCCGGTTGACGCCGGCCGCGGCACACGCGGAGGCCGCCGCTCGGGCGGTGACGGTGGCACCCGCACCGGAACCGGTCTTCCTCACACCGGGACTCGTGCCTCCATCGGCACCCGTGCCCGGGGGAGGACCGGCGCCCGTGCCCGTGCCCGTGCCGGGCCCGGCCCCGGTTCCCGCCGCGCGCCCGGCGCCCCCGGCGGGGTTCCGCCCCGCTCCCGAGCCTGCGCCCGCCCCCGTACCTCAGCCCGTGACCGTGACCCGCCCCGGGCCCCTGCCCGTGGCCCCTCCGGTGCCCGTGTCCGCCGGTGCGGGCGGGCCGGTGGCCGTGGAGGACCCGCACCCCGCGATCCTCGCCGCCGCCATGGCCGGGCGGCACGGGGAGGCGGCGACGATGGCGGCCGCCTGGGAGCGCGAGGCCCTGCGCCGCCACGGGCCCCGGTCGATGGAGGCCGTGCACTGGACGGAGGTGCGGGCCGACCTCGCCCGCCTCGCCGGGGAACCGGCCCGCAGCTGCGAACTCTGGCTCGCCGCCGCCGAGGCCCGGCTCGGACTGGGGCAGCGGACGGACGACCCCGACGTCGAGGGGGCCGTCGACCGGGCCCACCACCAGTGGGAGCAGACCGGCGACCCCGACCGGGCCCGCGCCCTCGGCCCCACCCTGCTCGACCTCCGCCGACGGGTCCCGGGCCGCCGGCCGGGCGCGCTGGCCGCCCTCACCCGCCGCATGGGCTGACGGGGCCGGAGCAGGAACGAACGACGGCCGGGCCCTCGCACACACCCGTACGCCCCGTACGACGTGAAGGAGGCGCACGGCCCGCCGTACAGGGCCGCCGACCCGTCGCCCGCGTCCCCGGCGGCCACCCCGCCCCGGGAACCGACGCCGGCCCCGGGCACCCCGTCCCGGGAACCGGCGGTCCCTGCCGATCCGGCCGCACGGGGCCGGCTCAGGACCGCTCGGGACCGCGAGGGGCTCCGAGAGGCTCCGAGGGACTGCGATGATGGAGGCATGTCCACCGTCCCGCCCCCGGCGCCCGCCCCGGCCTCCTCTCCCACCCCGAAAGGGCAGTCGCTCGTCACCGAGCGGCTGGTGCTGCGGCCCGTCCGGAGCGCCGACGTGCCGGCCGTGACGCGGCTGTGGACCGACCCCCGGGTGCGCCACCACCTCGGCGGCCCCGTCATCGACCCCGTCGTCCGGATCCGGCAGCGGCGGATCGTCGGGGCGCCCGGTTTCCACGCGGTGGTCCGGGCCGGGGACGGCGTCCTGCTCGGCCTCGTCACGGTGGAGGACGGAGCGCGGGACGGGGAGACGGAGGTCTCGTACCAGTTCCTGCCCGAGCACTGGGGGCAGGGGTACGCGCGCGAGGCCGTCGGCGCGGTCGTCACCCGGGTCCTGGAGGACGCGCCGAGCGTGCTCGCGCTCACGCAGGAGGCGAACGCCCCCTCGCGGCGGCTCCTGGAGGCCCTGGGCTTCACGCACGCGGAGTCCTTCGTGGAGTGGGACGCCCGCCAGGTGCTCTACCGGCGGCGCGCCTAGGCTTTCCCCGACGGCCCTCCCGCCGCCCGCACCTCGGTGAGTCCCGGCTCCCGCGTCCGGCCGGCGGCCGTGAGCGCCTCGACCGTCCCCGCCGGACGCCCCTTCCCCGCCGTCGGACGACCCCGGGGAGCGGCACGGGGAGAATGCCGGGAGCCGGGCGGCGCCCCGTACGATCTTCGGAGCGTCCACCAGGGCACCCGTGTCCAGGTTTCCCCGAGGAGCTCCGACCCATCATGTCCTTCCTGGTGATCGGCGAGTGCGTCGCCGACATCGTCCGCGCCCCCGCCGGCTCCGGCGCCGCCGACCGCGTCCACCCGGGCGGCAGCCCCGCCAACGTCGCCTACGGCCTCGCCCGCCTCGGCCGGGACGTCGTCCTGCTCACCCAGCTCGCCGACGACCCCGCCGGGCGGCTGATCGCGGACCATCTGAAGGGCGCGGGGGTACGGGTGGAGATCGGCGGCGCTCCCGCGCGCACCCCGTCGGCGGTCGTCGGGCTCGACGCGCACGGCCGGGCCGCGTACGCCTTCGACATCGCCTGGACGCTGGAGACCGGCGCGCCGCGGGCCGAGACGCCCGCCCATGTGCACATCGGCTCGATCGCCGCCGTCACCGCTCCCGGCGCGGCCACCGTCCTCGCCGAGGTCGAGCGGCTCCGCGACCGGGCCACGGTCAGCTACGACCCGAACGTGCGGCCGGCGCTGATGGGGGAGCACGACGTCGCCGTCGCCCGCGTGGAGCGCTGCGTCGCGCTCAGCGACCTGGTGAAGGCGAGCGACGAGGACCTGGCCTGGCTGTACCCCGGCGAGGACCCGCGGACGGTCGCCGCCCGCTGGCTGGCCCTCGGCCCTGCCGTCGTGCTGGTCACCCGGGGCGCGGCGGGGGCGCTCGCCTTCACCGGGCGGGAGACGGTGGAGACGGAGGCGGCGCCGGTCGCGGTCGTCGACACGGTCGGCGCCGGCGACTCGTTCATGTCGGCCGTCCTCGACGCCCTCGCCGGGCGGGATCGGGAGACCCTCGCCGGGCTCGGCGCCGAGCACCTCACGGGGCTGTTGCGGAGGGCGACCGCCGCGGCGGCCGTCACCGTCTCCCGGGCCGGCGCCCAGCCCCCCGACCGGGCCGAACTGGACGCGGCCGGGGAACGGTTCGCCCTCAGGTGCGGGCGTGCGTCGTGATGTCCGAGGCGAACTGCTCGACCATCTCCGGCGTGACCGTCGGCCGGCACTCGGCGATGGCCTCCAGGTAGTCCGCGGTGCTCGCGCCCGGCGCCGGGTCGTCCCCGCCGACCGCGACCAGGTCCCGCTCGAAGGAGGCCTGGGCCGCGATCCGCGCCGCGTGCTCGATGTCGGCGGGGGTGAACAGCTCGCTCGCGAGCACCAGTTCGTCGATGTCGACGTCCGGCCGCCCGTCGGTGTAGCGGGACCAGATCGCGGCCCGCGCCGCCTTGTCCGGCGTGCCGATCGGGATGAGGTAGTCGAAGCGGCCGGGCCGCAGGAACGCCGGGTCGAGGGAGCGGATCGAGTTGGTCGCGCAGACGAGCAGCCGCTCGTCGCGCTCCCGGAAGCCCGGTATCAGCTTCAGGAGTTCGTTCGTCACCCCGTGCATGCCGCCGGGCTGGGCGGGTTCCGAGCGGACCGGGGCGATCTCCTCGACCTCGTCGATGAAGACCAGGACCCGCTCCAGCTCGGCGATCCGCGCGAACGCGGACCGCAGGGCGGCGGCGAGGTTCCCCTCGTCGGCGAGGCGGGACGGCAGGATCTCCACGAAGGGCCAGCCGAGCCGGGAGGCGATGCCCCGCGCGAACGTGGTCTTGCCGGTGCCGGGCGGGCCGAACAGACAGACCGCGCGCGGCGGCCGCACCCCGTGCCGGGTGGCCCGCTCCGGCTCGGCCAGCGGCAGCACCACCCGGCGCTCGATCAGGTCCTTCTCCCGCTCCATGCCGGCGACCTTCGCCCACAGGTCGCCCGGCAGGAGCCGGCCGCCCAGGTCGTCGAGGAGTCCGGCGGCGGGGCCGTGCAGCGGCTCCACCTTCTCGAAGTACGCGACGGCGGGCTGGCGCGTGTACCCGGCGTTCAGCAGGCCCTCGCCGAGGAGCTCCTCCTCCGGCAGGACGTACGCGATGCGTCCGACGCGCGCCGCGACGAGCCGTCGCTCCAGCTCCACGAGGAGGGCGCTGGCGAGGCCTCGGCCGCGCCAGGCCGAGGAGATCGCGATCCGCATGACCCAGGCCCGCTCGCCGGAGACACAGGCGAGCGCAGCCCCGATGGGGACGCCCTGGTGCACGGCGACCACGGCCGGCTGACGGGAGGTGAGGGCGCCGATGCATTCGGCGAGCGAGAAGACGGACTCCTGTCCGAGCTCGGCGGTGGTGTCGATCAGATGGACGACGGCGGCGAGATCGCTCTCGCGGTAGTCGTGGATGTGCCAGTTCACCGGTGGTACCGCCCCTCGTTCGTGCTGTTGCGGCGAGGCTAGGCGGGGCGGTGGGGCCGGGGCCTGCGCCACCGTGCACAAGGCGGCGCGGCCCATCACTCCGTACCGGCTCTATGCAGGCACTGCCGGGAAGCGCGACACCCCCGGAAGCGGGCCTTCCGGGGGTGTCGGCGAAGGGGCGCGGGCCGTCAGTAGGCCTGGACCGGCTTCGGGCTCGGACCGTAGGCGTTCTCGCGCGGCTCGCCCTCGGTGGCGAGGAAGACGATCAGGACGATCCAGCCGACCAACGGGACCAGACAGACGAGGACCCACCAGCCGGAGCGGCCGGTGTCGTGCAAGCGGCGGACCATCACGCCCACGTGCGGGAGGAGCACGGCCAGGAAGTAGAGCGGGTAGAGCAGCGGGAAGGTGCCCAGCACCAGGTCGACCGTCGCGACGACGACCACCGCGATCGCGTTGAACAGGAAGAACATCCAGTGTTCCGTACGGCGCGCACGGCCGCTGAACACCGCGTACTTCTTGAGAACGTCGAGGTACCAGTTCACTTCGTCCCCCCGAGGACCGGATTCGCGAGCAGGAGCCCGTCCTTGTGGAGCGGGCTTCACGCAGAACGTATGCAGCCGACGGTGCGCGGGTCAATTCGCTTCCCGGTGGCGGCAGTTCACGCCTCGTACGCGGTGAACGGCGGCGTCTCCGGGAGGGGAGGCGCCGCCGTTCGGGAGAGGGCCGACGAGGGTCCGGGGCGGGGGGTCAGAACGTCACGTCCTTCTCTTGGACATGAGCAGTCCGCCGGCCACGAGGGCGAACAGGCAGACGCACGCGCCGGTGATCACATTGCTGAGGACCGCGCCCGTGCCGGGGTGCCGCGCGACCACCCAGGGGGAGACGATCAGCCACGCGCCCATGAGCAGGACGACGAAGTTCAGGTCCTGCGACCGCTCGGGGGCCATCGACATGCACAGGCCGAGCACCGCGAGGGAGATGCCGACGATCAGGTTGCTGATGGCGAGTTGCGGTAGGGCGGCGGAGAAGTGGACCGTCCACGCGGAGATCGCGGCGTACACACCGGCGAGGATCACGAGCTCCTCGACGGCGGCGACACCTCTGGTCTGGAGCATGCGGGCGTATCGGTCCCGCATCTCCGACGCGTCGGGGTGTCCCGCGATGTCACCGTGGCGGTGGGAGAGGTCGGCCATGTGACTCGCCTCCTTCTGGCGTCCTGCGTGTCTGGCCGCACTGCGGCAATCGGGCCGCTGCTTCATTGTGTGCTTATCTGGCCTTTATGTGTAGATCTGCCCGATAAGTGATGTGCACAGAAAAGGGGTGATCGACATGAAGGGATCCGCCAAGGCCGTTTCCGACCGGTGGGGATTCGATGCACGGCCGAAGCGCCGCCCGTGCCGGTACGAGTGCCCCGACGTGCGTCCCGTCCTGTGCGTCTCACCCGGCGCGCCGCTCCGCCCGGTGGCCCGTGCCGCCCCGGCGTAGCCTGGAGGTGGACTCGGGGACCGGACCTTTCCCACCGCCGGGAGTGCGCGATGGCCGGCATCGTACGAAAGAGCTTCGACTCAGCGGACGAGACGCGTCCCTTCGAGGACGGCAAGGGCAGGCTCGACCTGATCAACGGAGAGGGCGGCTCGGTCGGCCGCGCCGTCTTCGAGCCGGGCTGGCAGTGGTCCAAGCACATCAAGCCCCTCGCCGGCACCGACAGCTGTCAGGCGTCGCACGTCGGGTACGTGCTCAGCGGCCGGATGAAGGTCGTCATGGACGACGGCGAGACGACGGAGTTCGGCGCGGGGGACTACATGGAGGTCAAGCCCGGACACGACGCCTGGGTCCTCGGCGACGAGCCCTGCGTGGCCATCGACTGGACGGGTTTCACGAACTACGCCATGCCGTCGTCCTCCTGACGGCCACCCCGCCTCCGGGACCCGCCCCGGGAGCCCTCCGGGGTGACGGGGCGGATGCCCGTGCGTGTGGTCATGGGGTGAGGGATGCCTGCGCGTGCATGACCGGGGGGCGGATGCCTGTGTGTGCACGGCCGGGAGTGGCTGGGCTGTGCGCGTGCGGCCAGGGGGATCGGGCCCACGCATGTGCGGCCGGGAGGTGGTCGGGCCCGGGTGTGCAGGGCCATGGCGACCGGCCTGTGTGCGCACGACTCGGAGGTGGCCGGCCGGTGCGTGTGCGGGCAGGGAGGCGGTAGCGCCCGGGGTGCGCAGGGCCACGGCGACCACGCCTGCGCGTGCGCGCCCGCCGGGGCGTCGTCGGCGCCGGGCGGCGAGGCGCGGTCCAGCTCCCGAGGGGGCATCGCCGCGCCCGTGGCGTCCTATTCGTAGGCGTCGGTGACGCAGTCGGCCGCGCAGCGCCAGTGCTCGAACCTCTGGCGGAGCGCCGCCGCCGCGTGCCACCGCTCCACCTCCGCGCGGCCGTACCGCTCCTCGGCCGTCCGCAGCACCGCCCCGACGGTGACGATCGCCGGCTCGCCCTCACCGGCGGACCGGCGCGCCTCCGCGATCACGTGGTCGGCCGCTCTCCGGAGGTCCCGGTCGTACTCCCGCCGGGCGACGGACCGCGCCCGGGAGGCGGCGAACGGCCGCACGGCCCGCCCCTTCCAGATCACCCCGGCGGCCATGACGCCGGCCCCGGACAGGAACCAGAGCGCCCACCCCACGGCTCCGGCGTCCCACTTCATCGTCCGCCGCCCTTCCCCCGAGCCCGAAAGCCTCTGTCGAGCCTCCGAGTCTAGGGCGCCGCCCTCGCGTCGCGCCGGGGCGGAGTCGGGGTGTCGAGTACCGGGAAACAGGGAATTGACACGTGTAAGCAACCGGTGACACGCTCCTGCCCCGGCCCCATGTGCCCGCGCAGAAGGAGCAGCGCCCCATGAGCACCACCGTCACCACCGCCCGAGGACCCGTGCGCGGCGAGCGCCGTGCGGACGGCAGCCTACGTTTCCTCGGCATCCCGTACGCGCAGCCGCCCGTCGGCGACCTCCGCTTCGCGGCCCCCGTGCCGCCCGAGCCCTGGGCGGAGCCGCTGGAGGCGACGGCGTACGGGCCGACGGCCCAGCGCCGGCCGTTCGCGGAGGTCACGACGATCCCGGAGCCGTCGATCCCGGGCGCCGGGGTGCTGAACCTGAACGTGTTCACGCCGGCCGCGGACCCGGGGGCCGGCCTGCCGGTGCTGGTCTGGATCCACGGCGGCGGGTACGTGGCGGGTTCGGCGGCGAGCCCCTGGTACGACGGGGCCGCGTTCAACCGGGACGGCGTCGTGCTCGTCTCGGTCGGCTACCGGCTCGGGATCGAGGGGTTCCTGCACCTGGAGGGCGCGCCGGACAACCGGGGCGTACGGGACTGGATCGCGGCCCTGGAGTGGGTGCGGGACAACATCAGGGCCTTCGGCGGCGATCCCGCGAAGGTCACGATCGCCGGTCAGTCGGCGGGCGGCGGCGCCGTGCAGACGCTGCTCGCGGTCCCGTCGGCGCGGGGACTGTTCCGGGGCGCGCTCTCCGTCTCGGGCGCGGTCATGCGGCCCGACGGCCCCGAGGTCGCCCGCGCCGCGGCCCGGCTGTTCACCTCCCGCACCGGCGTCCCGGCGACCGTCGCCGCCCTGCGGGACCTGACCGACGACGAACTCCTCGACCTCCAGGACCGGATGTCCGCGCCGGGCCCGGACCGCGAGGGCCTGCCGCTGATGCTGGCCCTCGCCCCCTTCGCCGACGGCGAGCTGATCCCCGTACCCGTCCTGGACGCCCTGACGACGGGCGAGGCGGGCGCGGACGTACCGCTGATGCTCGGCTTCACCGAGGACGAGTTCACGATGATTCCGCCGCCCGGCCCCGGCGCCCCGCCGCTGCCCGTCCTCCTCGGCGGGCTCGGTCTGGACCCCGCCAGGGTCGGCGCCTTCACCGAGGCGTACGCGGCGGGCGGCGAGGAGCGGTACTTCGGCCAGGCGCTGACGGACACGCTCTTCCGCGCCCCCAACCTCGCCGTCGCGGACGCCCGCGCCGCCCGCGAACGCCCCACCTGGTTCTACGAGTTCCGCTGGCGCTCACCGGCCGTCGGCCTCGCCCTCCACTGCCTGGACCTGCCCTTCGCCTTCGACCTCCTCGACGCCGAAGGGGTCGCGGCCGTCGCCGGGGGCGAGCCGCCGCGCGCGCTCGCCGACGCCCTGCACCGGGCGTGGGTCGCGTTCGTCACCGACCAGGACCCGGGTGCCGACTGGCCGCGCTACACCGCCGCGGAGCGCGCCACGAAGATCTGGGACGCGGAGCCCGGGATCGCCGCGGACCCCGTCCGGCGGGTCCGCGAACTCTGGCTCGACTGACCGGGGCGGCCGCCCCGGGCTCGTGACGGTGCCGCCGGGGCGGTGGAGCGCGGCAGCGGCGGGCCGGGTCACGCCCCGGACTCCTCCGAGCCGGTCGAGGCCGGCGCCGTGGCGGCGGGCGCGGCGAGGGATGCGCGCCGTCCTCGCATCCATGCGTGGATCAGGATTTCGACTCGCCGGAAGAGGGGAAGCGATGCGCGAGGTGTTCCGGCCGGCGGCCGAGGCGATCCGGAGGGCGGAGGTGCTGCGCGCACCGGCGGATCCGGTGCGGCCGGAGACGGTCCAACGGCTCGCCGTCACCGGCGGGAAGAGCCGCAACGCCATCGGCGGCGATCTGGACGTCCACCAGACGACGCTGTCCCACCACTACCGTGTGCTGCGCGAGGCGGGCGTCACCCGGACCACCGTCAAGGACCGGTCCCGGCTGGTGCGGCTCCGCCGCGACGACCTGGACGCGCTGTTCCCCGGTCTGCTGGACTCCGTGCTGAACGGAGCCCGCCGCACACCCCCGGCCGCGTAGGACGCGCCCCGGCCCATCGCACCCGCCACGGACGGATCGGAACGCCAGATGATCAAGGACTTCGCCGACCTCTCCACCCCGCTGATCGCCGACGCCTGCGTACGGCTCGGAGAGCCATTGCGGGCCGCGCCCGCCGGGATCCTGCCCGTCGCCGCCGGGCAGCGCGTCGCCGGCCGGGTGCTGCCCGCCCGCCACTACGGAAGCGTCGACGTCTTCCTGGAGGCCTTCACGCACGCCGCCCCGGGGGACGTCCTCGTCATCGACAACGCGGGCCGCCGCGACGAGGCCTGCATCGGCGACCTGGCCGTCCTGGAGGCGGAGGCGGCGGGCGTCGCCGGGGTCGTCGTCTGGGGCCTGCACCGGGACACCCCGGACCTGATCGGGATCGGACTGCCCGTCTTCTCGTACGGACGCCACGCCCCCGGCCCCGTCCGCCTCGACGACCAGGAGCCGGACGCGCTGACCACCGCGCGGTTCGGCGACCACGAGGTGACCGCCGCCGACGTGGTGTTCGGCGACGACGACGGCGTGCTCTTCGTGGCGGCCGACCGCGTGGACGCCGTCCTGGAGACCGCCCGGGCCCTCTTCCACACCGAGCGGGAACAGGCCCGCCGGATCCGGGCGGGGGAGACCCTGCGCGTCCAGACCCGCTTCGACGAGTACCTCGCCGGCCGCGCCGAGGACCCCTCGTACACCTTCCGCCGCCACCTGCGGCGGATCGGCGGCGCGATCGAGGAGTGACCGCGCCGCCCGAGGCCGGGCCCCCGAGGCCCGGCCCCCGAGGCCGACCGCGCCGCCCCGGGCTCAGCCCTCGAAGCCCGGCCGCCGAGGCCGACCGCGCCGCCCCGGGCTCAGCCCTCGAAGCCGACCGTGCCGTCCGGCAGGATCGCCTCCACGCGCGCCCCGTGTTCCACGGTCCGGCTCACCGTGCAGAACTTCTCGTGCGTCAGCCGCACCCCCCGGGCGAACACCTCGGCCGCCTTCGGGTTGTTGTCCGGCAGGTCGAACTCGTAGCTCACCCGGATCCGGCCCACCCTGCCCTCGTCCTCCGGCCCCGACACCGACTCCACCACGATCCGCAGGTCGTCGTGGTCCACCGCCCGGGCCGTGCGGTCGATGACGAGGCCGCCGCAGCCGCCCATCGCCGCGAGCAGCAACTCGACGGGCGTGAACGAGGGCTGCGCGTCCGCGTCGTCGGCGGCGGCCATCCGGACCTCCGCACCCCGGTCGTTGCGGGCGGTCCAGTTCCGGTACCCGGTGCGGACGGTCTCGATCCGGTAGTCGGCCATGACGGTGGGGCTCCTTCGTTCACGTGCGTGTTCCCGTACCGTACGCGCCGGGACGGCCCTCCGGGCCTCGGGGATCGCCGAAGGGGCACCGGTGCGGGAGCCCGTACGCGCCCGCATCTGAGTAGCGCGGTACGGGTGGCTGAGTACGCCGACCGATACGGCGGCCGGCGCCCGCTGATGGACTGGGGCCATGACCTTCGACGCCCGGCGCAGCCGCCGCCTCCAGCACGTCACCGCCACCGGCACGGCCCTCGCGGTCGCCCTCGGCCCGCTGGTGCTCGGCGCGCTGTTCGCCAAGTCGGTCGGCGGGGACCCGATGGTCTCCGTCAACGCCCTGATCACGGGCGGCGGCCAGCGCGCCCGGGTCTCCCGCGCCCAGCTCCGCTCGGGCGCCCGGCTCCGGCCCCGGGTCCGCCGGTCCGTGCCGCGATCCGGCGCGGCCGCACGGCGGGAGCGGGGCGCACGACGCGGCTCGGGCCTGCGGCCCCGCTCCGTCCGTCGCGCGATCCCGCTGCGCCGCCCGGCCCGCGAGGCGTCTCCGCAAGACGTCCACGTCCGAACGGCTCCCGGGGCGCCCGGGCATGAGCGATGATCGTCGCCTCCGAGGACACCCGGCGGTAGCACGCCGGGGTCATGGCGAAAGGGCACACCGAATGGTGAGGCGGCACCCCGCGCGGGACGACGACCACACGAGCGGCACCGGGGACGGAAGTCCGGCGGGCGGGGGCGGGGCCGGCATCGGACGGCGCCGGTTCCTCGGGTACGTCCTGGCGGCGCCCACCCTCACCGTCGCCGCCCAGCTCGGCGCCGAGGCCCTCGCCCCGCGCCCGGCCGCCGCGGCGGCACCGGCCCTCGTCCCCTCGCTGCCGGGACCGGCCGAACTCCTCGACCTCAACGAGCTGCTCACCCTCGCCGCCCTGCCCACCAGCAACCTCATCACCATCCGCGTCGACACCGACGGCACGGCCCACTTCGCCCTGCCGCGCGCCGAGGTCGGCCAGGGCGTCACCACCTCCAGCGCCATGATCGTGGCGGAGGAACTCGACCTGCCCCTGGACAAGGTGAAGGTCACCCTCGCCGACGCCCGTCCCGAGCTGCTCTTCAACCAGCTCACCGGCGGCTCCAACACCACCTACTCCACCTACACCCCCATCCGGGTCGCCGCCGCCCTCGCCCGCGGACGGCTCCTCCATGCCGCCTCCCTCGTCCTCGGCGAGGCCGTCGAGACCCTCACCACGAAGGCCGGCGCCGTCCTCTCCCCGGCCGGCGCGCTCCTCGGCTACGGCGAACTGGCCGTCAAGGCCGCCGCCGTCACCGACGCGGCGGTGGAGGTCACGCTCAAGGACCCGGACCGCTTCCGCGTCATCGGCACCGGACAGCGCCGGGTGGACGCCCTCGAAGCGGTCACCGGACGCAAGAAGTTCGCCATGGACCTCCAGGTCCCCGACGCGCTGCCCACCATGGTCTGCCGTCCGCCCACCATCAACGGCACGGTCCGCTCCGTGGCCAACCTCGCCGAGGTCCGGGCCATGCCCGGCATCACCGACGTCGTCACCGTCTCCACCGGCGTCGCCGTCCGCGGCCGCACCTTCGGCCAGTGCATCGATGCCGTCCGCGCCCTCCGGGTCGACTGGGGGCCGGGCACGGCCGAGGGCGCCTCCGACGCCACGGTCCTGGAGAAGCTCCGCCGGGCCGAACTCCCGCTCGTCGTCCCGCCGCTGCCACTCCTCACCAAGGCGGTCGACGCCCGCTTCACCTTCCACTTCGCCAGCAACGCCGCCCTGGAGACCAACTGCGCGATCGCGGACGTGCGGAAGGACTCCGCCGAGATCTGGGGCTCGCTCAAGGCGCCGATCGTCGCCCAGGAGCAGATCGCCCTCAAGCTCGGCCTGCCGCCCACCGCCGTCCGCGTCCACGTCACCGAGGGCGGCGGCTCCTTCGGCCGCAAGCTGTTCTCCGACGCAGCCCAGGAGGCCGCCGAGATCTCGAAGGCCATGGGCAAGCCGGTGAAGCTGATGTGGCACCGCACCGACGACTTCCGCCAGGGCCGTACGCACCCGATGTCCACCTCCCGGGTCCGGGCCACCTACTCGCTCGGCGAGGTCCTCACGTACGAGCAGCGCCACACCTCCGTGGCCACCGACTTCGGGCACGGCGTCGGGGAGGTCCTCACGGCGGAGGCGGCCCGGCTGCCCGTCGCCGACGCCGGCTTCTCCGAGACGATGTTCCAGCTCACCCAGATCAGCCCCTACCACCTCGGCGTCACCACCCAGCTCCTCGCCGAGACCGACAAGGGCTTCAACACCGGCTCCATGCGGAACATCTACTCGCCCAACGTCCGCTGCGCCCAGGAACTCGTCCTCGACGAACTGGCCGGGAAAACGGGCCAGGACGGGTACGCGATGCGGCGCCGGCTCCTCAAGGACGCGCGGGCCCGCGCCGTCCTCGACAAGGTCGCCGAGGCGGGGAGGTGGGGCCGGAGCATGCCCGCGGGCACGGGCCAGGGCATCGCCGTCCACACCGAGTACCACTCCGCCGTCGCGATCCTCGCCGAGATCGACTGCCGGCCCGAGACCACCGGACGCAGGATCCCGGGCGCGTACACCGGACCGCGCGTGACCAAGGTCGTCTGCGCCGTCGACGTCGGCCTCGCGGTCAACCCGCGCGGCCTGGAGGCCCAGATGATGGGCGGCATCGCCGACGGCATCGCCCTCACCCTGACCTCCGGACTCCACCTGAGCGAGGGGCGCTTCCTCGAAGGCAGCTGGGACCAGTACTTCTACACCCGGCAGTGGAACACCCCGCCCGAGCTGGAGATCGTCGTGATGCCGCCGAGCGGCGACAAGCCGGGCGGCGCGGGGGAGCTGGCGGTCGCCGGTGCCATGGCCGCCGTCGCCTGCGCCTACGGCCGGGCCACCGGCACGATGCCGACGGTCTTCCCCGTCAACCACGCCGAGCCGCTCGCCTTCACGCCCCTGCCGACCGTCCCGCCCGTCCCGGCCTCGCCCACCGACGGCCGCGACCGCACCATCTGAGACCTGGAGCCCCCGTGCCGCAGCACACCTTCATCCTGAACGGCAAGGCCGTCACCGCCGACGTCGAGGGCGACGTCCGGCTCCTCTGGGTCCTCCGGGACGTCCTCGGCGTCACCGGCCCCAAGTACGGCTGCGGGGTCGGCGTCTGCCGGGCCTGTACGAGCCACCTCAACGGCAAGGCGTTCACCCCCTGCGCCGTGCGCGTCGACGACGTGGCCCCCACCGACGAGATCACCACCATCGAGGGCCTGCCGGACACCGTCGGCGCCGAACTCCACCCCATGCAGGAGGCCTGGCTCGACCTCGACGTCGCCCAGTGCGGCTTCTGCCAGCCGGGTCAGATCATGGCCGCGGTGGCCACCGTCCGCCGGGCGCGCGAGGCGGGACGCGAGGTCACCGAGGCCGACCTCGACACCATCCGCAACATCTGCCGGTGCGGCACCTACCACCGCATCCGGCAGGCCGTCCTGGAGGGAGCGCGCCGGATGACGTGACATCGGACGGCGCGAGAATGGTTCGCACCACGAAGGTATTCTCGTCGCATGGCGAGAGACGACGGCGGGAAGATGAGCGTGGTCACCGCGCTGGTGCGCGGTGCGTTCCTCGTGAACGCGGTCTACGCGGAGTCGGGCAGGGAGTACGGGCTGACGCCCCAACAGGGCCAGCTGCTCTGCGTCCTGATGCCGGGCCCGTCCGGGATGGGCGAGCTCGGCACCAAGCTGGGGCTCGCCAAGTCCAGCCTGACCGGGCTCGTCGACCGGACCTCCCGCCTCGGCCTGGTCCGCCGCGAACCCGACCCGGAGGACCGGCGGGCCGTGCGGGTGACGCTCACCGAGGACGGCGCGCGGGTCGCCGAGGACTTCTACACGGAGACCTGCCGCCGCGTCGAGGAGCTGCCCGGCGGGCTCGAAGCCCCGGAGCGGGAGCTGCTGGCCGAGCTGCTCGGCCGGGTCGTCCGGGACAACGAGGTCCCGGTCGTCTTCGTCGACCCGGCCTGATCGGCCGGCCTCCTTCGTCGGTCGTCTTCCTCGGCCGGTCTGATCGGCTTCCCCCGCCGGCCGGCTTCGTCGGCCGGCCCCGTCCCGCGCCGTCCCGCGGACTCAGGGCGTCGACTGGAGCAGGGCGAGCGTGGACTCCAGTTCCTTCCGGGTCAGGCGCGCGGCCTCCTCCGGAGAGCCCGCCTCCACCGCCCGGACCACATCGGCGTGGGCGTCCTCGCCGTGCCGCAGGTCCGTGCCCCGCAGCCCGAGCAGGTCCAGGAGCTCGATCAGGCCCTCGCGGAGCACCGGCGCGAACTCCCCGAACAGATCGGTCAGGACCGGGTTGCGGGCCGAGGCCACGATCGCCGCGTGCAGGGCGATGTCGGCGTCCACGAAGGCCGCGTCGTCGCCCTCGGCGGCCAGCCGCCGCCCCGCCAGCGCCTCCCGCATCGCCGCCACGTCCTCCTCGGTCCGGCGCAGCGCCGCGAGACGCGCCGCCTCCACCTCGACCAGCATCCGCACCTCGTACACGTCCGTCACGGCGGCCCTGCGCAGCCGGGCCGGCCAGTCCTCCGTCGGCCGGGTCGCGGTCACGAAGACGCCGGCGCCCTGCCGGGGCCGCACGAGTCCCGCGCCCGCCAGGGCCCGCAGCGCCTCGCGGACCGTGGAGCGCCCCACGCCCAGCTCCTTGGCGAGCGTGGTCTCGCCGGGGAGTTTCGTGCCGACCGGCCAGTGGCCCCGGACGATCTGCTCGCGCAGCCGCTCGGCGGCCTGTTCGACCAGGGGGCTGGGGCGCAGGGCATCGAGCGGCATGGGGTCACCTGATTCTCTGATGGGCCGGTGTTTCTCTGCCGGCCCGGACCGCAGGCGCGTGGTCCGGGGCGCGGGCCCGTCCTCCGGGTCACGGGGACGCTGCCGAGGAATGTACCCGAAGCCGCCGCACTTGTCTGAGGAGTACTTGTCTGAGGAGCTGAGGAGTCGCTACGGTACCCGCCATGATCCGCAATCCCCAGCGCCCCGGCCCCATGCCGTACCACCGCTACCGCCCCTTCCAGGACCGCGTCCACGTCCCCGAGTTCGACCGCCGCTGGCCCTCCGCCCGCCTGGAGCACGCCCCGCTCTGGGTCCCCGTCGACCTCCGCGACGGCAACCAGGCGCTCGCCGAGCCCATGGACACCGACCGCAAGCGCCGCCTCTTCGACCTGCTCGTCCGCACCGGCTTCAAGGAGATCGAGGTCGGCTACCCCTCCGCCAGCCGCGCCGACTTCGACTTCGTCCGCCACCTCGCCGGACTCGTCGCCTCCGGGGCCGTCCCCGACGACGTCACCCCCGTCGTCTTCACCCCGGCCCGCCCCGAGCTCATCGAGCGCACCTTCGAGGCCGTCGACGGCCTGCCCCGCGCCGTCGTCCACCTCTACATCGCCACCTCGCCCGTCTGGCGCGAGACCGTCCTCGGCCGCGACCGCGCCGAGGTCCGGCGCACCGTCCACGAGGCCGCCACGCTCATGGCGCGGCTCGCCGAGGCCCGCCCCGGCGCCGACATCCGCTTCCAGTTCTCCCCGGAGACCTTCAACCTCACCGAACCGGACTACGTCCTGGAGCTCTGCGACGGCCTCACCGCCCTGTGGGACGCGAGCCCCGACCGGCCGGTCACCCACAACCTGCCCGCCACCGTCGAGATCGCCACCCCCAACGTGTACGCCGACCAGGTCGAGTACGTGCACCGCCACCTCGCCCGCCGCGACTCCGTGATCCTCTCCGTCCACCCCCACAACGACCGCGGCACCGGAGTCGCCTGCGCCGAACTCGCCGTCCTCGCCGGTGCCCAGCGCGTCGAGGGCTGCCTCTTCGGCAACGGCGAACGCACCGGCAACGTCGACCTGGTGACCCTCGCCCTCAACCTCTACGCCCAGGGCGTCGACCCCATGCTCGACCTCTCCGACATCGACGCCGTCCGGGACGTCGTCGAGCACTGCAACCGGCTCCCCGTCCACCCCCGTCACCCCTACGCCGGCGAGCTCGTCCACACCGCCTTCTCCGGCACCCACCAGGACGCCATCAGCAAGGGCCTCGCCCGGCACGCCGAGGACGCCGCCGAGGCCGGGATCCCGCCGGAGCTCGCCCCCTGGAACGTGCCCTACCTGCCCGTCGACCCCGCCGACCTCGGCCGCGGCTACGAGGCCGTCATCCGCGTCAACTCCCAGTCCGGCAAGGGCGGAGTCGCCCACCTGCTCCGCACCCACCACGGCCTCGACCTGCCGGAGCGGATGCGCCCGGACGTCTCCCGCGCCGTCCAGGCGGTGACCGACGACACGGGCCGCGAGGCTACCCCCGACGACCTGCGCGCCATCTTCCGGACGGCCTACCTGGAGCCCGGCCGGGCCGCCGGACACGTCGCCCTGGAATCCTGGAGCACCGACCGCGACGCGTCGGGCGAGCACCGCTTCCGCTGCGTCCTGCGCGTCGGCGGCCGCACCGCACCGGCCGAGGGCAAGGGCAACGGGCCGCTCTCCGCCCTGACCGACGCCCTCACCCGGGCCGAAGTCCCGGTCGACGTACTCGACTTCGCCGAGCACTCCGTCACCACCGGCAGCGCGGGCGAGGCCGCGGCCTACGCCGAGTGCCGGGTGGGGGACCGCACCGTCTGGGGCGCGGGCCTGGACACCTCCGTCCTCACCGCCTCCGTGCAGGCCGTCCTCTCCGCCGTGAACCGGGCGTACGCGGCGTGAGGCGGCCCCCGCACCCGGCACCGCCCGTCCTCCACGCCGAAGCCGTCACCCTCGTCCGCGAGGGGAACCCCCTCCTGAGCGACGTCAC
The DNA here is from genome assembly GCF_044544765.1 of Streptomyces sp. NPDC053513. Classification (NCBI taxonomy): domain Bacteria; kingdom Bacillati; phylum Actinomycetota; class Actinomycetes; order Kitasatosporales; family Streptomycetaceae; genus Streptomyces; species Streptomyces sp. NPDC053513. The sequence goes on along the minus strand of NZ_JBITXP010000008.1, from coordinate 291,473 downwards.
GCTCACGGTCCGGCCCGGAGAGCACTGGGCGCTCCTCGGGGCCAACGGCGCCGGGAAGACCACTCTCCTCGGTCTGCTCGGCGCCCTGACCCATCCGACCCGCGGCCGGGTGGAGGTCCTCGGCCGCCGGCTCGGCCGGGTGGACCTCCGCGAACTGCGCACCGCCATCGGCCACGTCACCCCCCGCCACCCGCTGCGCTCGGCCCTCGCCGTCCGCGACGTCGTCCTCACCGGAGCCGTCGGCTCCGTCGAACGGCCGCCCCGGTGGACGCCCACCCCCGCCCAGGAGGCGCGGGCGGACCGGCTGATCGCCCGCCTCGGGCTCGCCGGGCGGCGCGACGCCGGCTGGACCACCCTCTCGCAGGGCGAGCGCGGCCGGGCCCTGATCGCCCGCGCCCTGATGCCCGAGCCCAGGCTCCTGCTGCTCGACGAGCCCGCCACCGGGCTCGACCTGCCCGGCCGCGAGCAGCTCCTCGACGCCCTGGACGCCCTCGGCACCGAACACCCCGGGCTGGCCACGGTCCTGGTCACCCATCACCTGGAGGAGCTGCCCTCCGGCACCACCCACGCCCTGCTCCTGCGCGAGGGCCGGGCCCTCGCACGGGGCCCCGTGGCCGAGGTGCTCACCGGGGAGCTCCTGAGCGCCTGCTTCGGCCTGCCGCTCACCGTGGAGCGGCACGACGGACGGTACGCCGTGCGGAGCACGCGGGGGGCGGGCCCGCAAAGGAGCAGCCCGCGGAGGAGCAGCCCCCAGAGGACAGGGGCTACCCCGTAGCCAACTTCTCCCGTACCACGGAGAGGTACTCCGCCACCGCGTCCCGGTTCCGGGTCAGGCAGCGGATCCGGTCGGTCATCCGGTCCCGCTCGTTCTCCAGGGTCTCCAGCATCTCCGGGGTCGCGTCGGGGAAGTGGATGACCCTCGGCTTGTTCAGGCACGGGAGGATCTGCTTGATGATCCGGGTGGGCAGCCCGGCGTCGAGCAGGCCCCGGATCTGCATCACCCGGTCCACGTTCGACTCGTCGTAGACCCGGTAGCCGTTCGGCAGCCGGTCCGCGACGATGAGACCCTGTTCCTCGTAGTACCGCAGCAGCCTGCGCGGTGTTCCGGTGCGCTCGGACAGCTCTCCGATCCGCATGGGAAGCCCCCCTCCGGGGAATCGCTTGACCTTCACACCAATGTGAAGGTTCGAGCATACGGACATGACCCACGACACGACAGTGGCGGCCGGTCCCGCCACCTCCGCGCCCACCCCTTCCGAACTCCCTCCCGCCTCCGGCCGGTTGCCCCTCCCGGCGCTGCTCGCCCTCGCCACCGCCGTCTTCGTCACCAGCCTCACCGAGACCCTCCCGGCCGGGGTCCTGCCCGGCATGAGCGCCGACCTCGGCGTCGGCGAGGCCGCCATGGGCCAGTCGGTCACCGGCTACGCCCTCGGCACGGCCCTCACCGCCGTCCCCCTGGCCGCCCGCACCGCCGGCTGGCGCCGCAAGCGCCTGCTGCTCACCTCGATGGCCGGCTTCGCCGCCGCCAACACGGTCACGGCGGTCTCCTCCTCGTACGCCCTCACCATGGGCGCCCGGTTCCTCGCCGGGGTCGCCGCGGGCGTCGCCTGGGCCCTGCTCGCCGGCTACGCCCGTCGCCTCGCCCCGGCGCACCTCCAGGGCCGCGCGGTCGCCGTCGCGATGACCGGCATCCCGCTCGCGCTCTCCCTCGGCGTCCCGGCCGGCACCTTCCTCGGCGAGGCCGTCGGCTGGCGGGCCGCCTTCACCGCCATGACCGTGATCGCCGTCGTGCTCCTCGGCTGGATCGCCCTCGCCGTCCCCGACCTGCCGGGCGAACCGCGCGGCGGGCGCGCCCCGGTCGCCCGCACCCTGAGGACCCCGGGCGTCCTCCCCGTCCTCGCCGTCACCGTCACCCTCGTCCTGGCCCACACGATCCTCTACACCTACGTCGCGGCCTATCTCGACCACCTCGGCCTCGCCGGCTCCACCGGCCTCGTCCTGCTGGTCTTCGGCGCCGCCTCGCTCGCCGGGATCTGGTTCACGGGCCGTCACATCGACCGCAGACTCCGGGCGCTGACTCTCGCCGGGGCGATCCTCTTCGCCGTCGCCGCGGCCGTGTTCGCCGTCCCCGCCGGGAGCACCGCCCTGGTCCTGGTGGCCGCCGCGCTCTGGGGCCTCGGCTGGGGCGGCGCGCCCACCCTCCTGCAGACGGCCGTCGCGGAGGCGGGCGGCGACGACGCCGACACCGCGCAGACGATGCTGGTCAGCCTCTGGAACGCGGCCATGGCGGCGGGCGGCGTCGCGGGCGGCCTCCTCCTCGACCGGCTCGGCGCCGACGCCCTGCCGTGGAGCGTCCTCGTGCTGCTCGTCCCGGTGGTCGTCGTGGTGGCCGGCGCCCGCGCCCACGGCTTCCCGGCCCGCCGGTGACCGGCCACTGTCCCGCGGGTTTCGCCCGAAGGCCCCCGCCGACGACCGGGGCCCGTCCCCTCGCACGCGAAGAGGCCCTCCACCGCGACCGGTGGAGGGCCTCCGTACGTCTCGTGCCGGGTCAGACGGCCGGCGGCACCCGGGACGGGCGGCCCGTGCCGCGCGTCAGGACGTAGCCGCCGATGCCCGCGAGCGCCGCCAGGACACCGCCCGCGAGGGTCCAGATCCAGCGGTCGGACCACCAGCCGGAGGACCAGCCGTCCTCCGGGGCCGCCGCCTCGACGGCGGTCTTCCGGCCGGCGTCCTCGTCCGCCTTCGCCTGGTCGGCGGTGGTCGCGCCGGGGACGAGCGGTGCGGCGAGCGAGCCGTCGGTGGCGTAGGCGCCGCCCTCGTCGAGGACGTCGACCCCGATCCGCGCGGTGAACGGCTGGCCGAGGTCCTCGTCCGGGCCGCCGGTGCGGGTCAGCCGGACGTAGTAGCTGCCGGGCAGCGGGTCGTTCGCCCAGGCGTCGGCCGAGGCCCGGACCGGGCGCAGCACACAGGCCAGCTCCACGGTCGCGGCCTCCTTCGCCGCCGTGCGGGACTGCATCCCGTACATGCACGGCTGGCGCCGCCGCAGCCCGTCGTACACGTCGACCCGCCAGGTGGCGGGAGCGTGCCGCAGCGCCGCGTCGGGCAGCGTGACCGTGGCCCGCACGGTCGGCCGTTCCCCGGTGTCCGCCGGGAACACCCAGTACAGGTAGTCACCCGTGGCGGCCTGCGCCGTGGCCTGCTGTCCCGGGAGGAACCGGGCGGCGGTACGGAAGGTGGTGCCGGCCTCCGTGGGACCGGCCTCCTCGGAGGAGGACGCCGAGGGGCTGGGCGAGTCGGCCAGGGCGGCCGGGGCCGCGGGGCCGAGCAGGGCGGCGCCCGCGAGCGCGGCCGTGGCGAGCGTGCGTACGGTACGCATCAGTTGGTCCTCCAGACAGCGACGCGCCAGCGGGACAGCCAGCCCCAGAGCAGACCGGCCAGGAAGCCGGCGAGCACCAGCACGCCGAGCAGCCACCAGCCGCGGCCGAGACCGAACGAGGCGACGTCCGACGCGGTCGACGGGCCGTCGACGACGTCCACCGTCAGCTCGACCGGCATGCCCGGCGTCGTCTTGACCGACGGGGGAGCGGAGAAGGAGTTGCTGACCTGGAGGCAGACCGTCTCGGCGGCCGGCTTGGCGTCCCCGGGGCCGTCATCGGCCTCCGGCTTCGGGTAGCGCAGTCCGGTCGAGATCACGTCCGTGCGCCCGTCGCCCGCCTCGGAGCCGCGGACGATCTCCCGGCCGTGGAGCGTGACGGCGCGCAGCAGCACCCCGTAGTCGTTGTTGACGGCACGGTCGGCCGACACGCTGACGGAGGCGCGCAGTTCCTGGCCGGGCAGCAGGTCCACCCGGTACCAGCGGTGCTCGCCGAAGGACTCGCGGTCCGTGTAGAGGCCGGGCTTCAGCTGCGGTGCCTTCTCGCACCGCGCCGCGCCCTGGGTGGCCACCGGGGTGACGACCGGGTCGGCCGCTCGGTCGACCAACTGCTTCACGCGGCGGGAGAGTTCCTCGGTGCGGTGGACCGAGGTGTACGTGCCTCCGGTCGCCTCGGCGATGCAGGTGAGCTGCTGCCGGGTCTTGGCGTCCGGCACCAGGCCCAGGGTGTCGATGACGAGGTGGATGCCCTTGGCCGCGATCTCGCGCGCCACCTGGCACGGGTCGAGCGGGGCGCAGGTGTCCTCGCCGTCCGTGATGAGCACGATCCGCTTGGTCGCCCCGTCCTCGCCGAGGTCGTCGGCCGCGCCGAGCAGCGCCGGCCCGATCGGGGTCCAGCCGGTCGGGGCCAGGGTGGCCACGGCGGTCTTGGCCTCGGTGCGGTCGAGCGGGCCCACCGGGTAGAGCTGCCGGGTGTCCTTGCAGCCCCGCTTGCGGTCCTGGCCCGGATAGTCGGCGCCGAGCGTGCGGATGCCGAGCCGCACCTCCTCGGGCACCGCGTCGAGGACCTCGTTGAAGGCCTGCTTCGCGGCGGCCATGCGGGACTTGCCGTCGATGTCCCTGGCCCGCATGGAGCCGCTGACGTCGAGGACCAGCTCGACCTTGGGGGATTCCTTCGCCGCCGGCTCGTCGGCGGCTGCGCCGGTCGGCAGGAGCGCGACGCTCAGGGCGGCGAGCAGCGCGCAGGCCCCGGTCGCCAGCCGTTTTCTCGTGATCATCGCCGGATCGTATTGATGATCGTCCGACAAACCAAAACCGGGGTGGGTCTCCCGACCCCGGCTCACGCCCCCTGGCTGTTGAGGAAGCCGATGAGGCAGGCGCCCCACCAGCCGGTCTGGCTGACGGTCGCGGCGAGGCCCGAGCGGACGAGCAGCCGGCGCGGGACGGTGCCGGTGCGGTGGCTCTCCAGGAGCTGGCCGAGCCGGTGCGCCCACAGGCCGTTGAGGGTGACGGCGACGACGAGGCCCAGCTTGACCAGGGTCAGCGGGGAGTGGAGGTCGGGGCGGAGGAAGAGGCCGGAGACGACGAGCCCGCCGAGCCCGGCCCAGATCGGCGTCTGGAGGGCGACGGCCGTGTCGAGGACGGCGGCCAGCGGCCGCTTGCCGGTCAGCCAGAGCACGGCGAGCCAGTCGACGGCGAGCACCGAACCGAGCCCGACCACGAGGAAGGCGACGTGGAAGAAGCGGGCCACCGTCAGCAGGGAGGCGTCCGCGTGGACGTGTCCGGCGGTCCAGCAGGCTGCCGCGATGCCGGCGGTGGCGGCGAGCCCCAGGGCGGTGAGGAGCCAGGACGGGGTGAGCTCCTGCGCGGTTCTGGACATGAGTTGATCTTCCGGATGTAAGGACGACGTAACTTAGGTAAGGCGAAGCTAAGTGCCGTTTGTGTGCACGTCAAGTGCGTGTGGTGTACGTCCCAGCACCCGGAAGGCCAGGTCAGCGGTGCTCCGGGTTGGGGAACTCGGGCCTGCACCCGGCGTCCCAGGCCGAACGCTGGTTCCCGTGGGCCGGGATGCCGCCGGACCGCTTCAGGAGCCCCGCCACGTGCATCAGGTTCCAGGCCATGAAGGTCGTGTTCCGGTTGGTGAAGTCGTTCTCCGGACCGCCCGAACCCGGATCCAGGTACGAGGGCCCCGGACCGGCCTCGCCGATCCAGCCCGCGTCCGCCTGCGGCGGCACCGTGTACCCCAGGTGCTGGAGGCTGTAGAGGACGTTCATCGCACAGTGCTTCACCCCGTCCTCGTTGCCCGTGATCAGACAGCCTCCGGCACGGCCGTAGTACGCGTACTGCCCGGCGTCGTTCAGCAGGCTCGAACAGGCGTAGAGCCGCTCGATCACCCGCTTCATCACGGAGCTGTTGTCACCGAGCCAGATCGGCCCGCACAGCACGAGGATGTCGGCGGCCATCACCCGCCCGTACAGCTCGGGCCAGGCGTCCGACGCCCACCCGTGCTCCGTCATGTCGGGCCACACCCCGGTCGCGATGTCCAGGTCCACCGGCCGCACCAGCGAGGTCGTCACGCCCTGCGCCTCCATCACCGACCGGCTGCGCTCGATCAGCCCCTCCGTGTTGCTGACCTCGGGGGATCGCTTGAGGGTGCAGTTGAGGTACAGCGCGCTGAGGTCGTCGTACCGGTACGGGGGTGCTGCGGGCGCGGCCATCGGCGGGGTCTCCTCGCTCCGGGTGCGGCCCCGGCCCGGGGCCCGTCCCCAGCCTGCGCACCGGACGGGTCCCGGGCCAGTCCGGTGCGACCGAACGCATGAGGGACCGGCGGCGCCTTCGGATCGGTGCTAGGGGGTGTCTTGTCGATCAGGCCGGGCTCGCGACGCCTGGCACCGCGCCTCGCCGCGTTGTCGTCAGTCGGCAACGCTCCGCGTTGTCTCCCTCCTCCGCCTTGCGATGCACGGCACCAGACGTCGCTCCCTGATCCGGCCTGACCGACAAGACACCCCCTAGGCGGCAGCGGAGGACGGATCCTCCGGTTCGGGATCGGGCAGCGCGCGGGCCCGGACCTGTCGGGAGACCTCCTGATGTGCCCCGGTCGCGAGGATGCGCACCTCGTCCCGGTCGCTGATCTCGGCCCGGATGATGCCGGTGGGGTCGGCGTAGACCGGATGGCCGCCGGACCCCGTGAGGGGCGTGCGCTCCACGACCACGACGTCCTCGGTCGTCCCCGTGTCGTCGGAGAACACCAGCTCGTATCGGAGTGGGCTCATCTGTCCGATTTTACGCTTTTCGGGCACGCTCACCCGCCGGGGCCACCGCGTCGACCAGGGCGGCCAGGGCCGCCCCGAGGGCCTCGATGCCCGGGCCCGCGGGCCCGCCCGGCTCGCTCATGTACAGATCGCGGCGGATCTCGACCATCAGGGCGCTCACCCGCGGATCCCGGCCGTAGTGCTCCAGCGGCACGTACGTCCCGGCGAACGGGCTGTCCGTCCCGACGCCGCCGAACCCGCCGAACGCCTCCCGCGCCGCGTCGAGCAGCGCGGGCGGCGTGTGGAAGGCGTCCGTCCCGAGGCAGACCGGCGGGCGCGGGCCGTCCCCGTGCAGCTCGTACGGCAGCCGCCGGGCCGGGTACGAGTGGACGTCGACGATCACCACCCGGCCCGCCACGGCCAGGCGCGCCGCCACGGCCTCCGTCATGGCCCGGGCGTACGGCACGAAGTAACGGTCGAGCAGCGGCTCCGCGTCGAACCCGGCCGGCCGCAGCGCCGCGCGGTGAGTGGTCCGGGTGTAGACCGCGCCCATCCCGACGGCCAGCATCTCCTCGCGTTCGTCCGGGAAGCGCTCCGGGTCGACGACGAGCCGCGAGAGCCCGTTGACGAACCGCCAGGGCGCCGCGCCGGCCGCCGCCGCGGCCACGGCGGCGATCTCCGCCGTGTGGGAGTCCGTGATGTGGTCCAGCTCGCGGTCCAGCTCCTCGTCTCCGAGCAGGATCCCGGCGCGCACCTCCGCGGGCACCTCGCGGGAGGAGTGCGGCACATGGAGGAGGACGGGGGAGTCCGCCGCCCCGGGGAGGAGACGGAAGGAGGGCGGGACGGAGGCGGGCGTGGCGCGGGGCGCGGGGGAGGAGGCGTCGGTCATGAGGAGATCCTGCCTCCGACCCCGCCCGCGCCGTGGCGAAACCGCTGGTTAGAGTGGTACGAGGTCACGCCCGCCGCACCAGGCCGGGCGTGGGACCGGGCCGACTGTCGACCACAGGGACCCGTACGACCGCCCCACCTTGTCCCCGTCCCGCCCGGCCACGGCCGCCTGCCCCGGAAACCCCGCATCCCATGAGCACCGACGCCGCTCCGCGTCCCGACACCGCCTCCGCCCCGACCTCCGCCGCCCCCGCGCCCCGGGAACCGCGCCTGCCGTGGATCGCCGGCCGGGCCCCGGCCCGGCCCGCGCCCGGCGCCGCCTTCCACAACGTCAGCGCCGCCACCGCCGCCCTCCTCGGCCTCGTCGCCATCGGCGCCCTCATCCACGAGCCCGTCCTGATACCCCCGCTGGCCGCCAGCGCCGCGCTCGTCCACTGCGCCCCCGCGCTGCCCCTGGCCCAGCCACGCAGTGTGATCGTCGGCCACCTCCTCGGCGCCGCCGCCGGATACGCCGTGGCGGCCGTCGCCGCGCACGGCAGCGCCTGGGCCGCCGCCCTCGCCGCCGGCGTCACCCTGGCGCTGACCACCCTGGCCCGTACCCCGCACTCGCCGGCCTGCGCGACCGCCGTCGTCATCGTGCTCCAGGCCCCCGCCGCCGGCCGCTTCGTCCCCCTGCTCTTCGGCGCCACGGTCCTGCTCGTGCTGACCGCCTTCGCCGCCTCCCGCATCCGCCGCTCGGCACCGCGATACCCCGCCTACTGGTGGTGAGCGCCTCCTGACGGTGGGCGCGGGGGCGCGTCCGGACGGGCCGGTCCCGTCCCGGCCGTCCCGCGGACGCCGGGCGCCCGGACTCAGCGGTCGACCGTCACCGCCGCGTGCACGGTCTTGCCGTCCGGCCGCGTGTCCACCCTCACCTCGCGGCACAGCCGCAGCACGATCGGCCAGCCGAAGCCGCCGGGCCGCAGCCCCCCACGGGGCTCGTGGCGCGGCGGTTTCCCGCTGGCGTCGGCCACGGAGACGGTCACCCGGTCGTCGTCGACGACGATCCCGAACGAGGTCAGACCGCCCCCGTGGCGGTGGGCGTTCGTGACCAGTTCCGAGGTGACGAGCAGCAGGTCGTCGACCTGGGAGGCGCGCAGCGGGCCGAGGGCCGCGAGCGTGCGGCTGACCAGCCGCCGGGCCTGGGCCGGAGTGAGGAGCGGTGACGGTCCGGCCCTCCCGGCGGCGGCCGGAGGGGCCCCGGCGGTCGCGCGGGGCAGGGTTTCGCTCCGGCTGTTCATCACGTATCCCTCTTTTCCCGATATGCCGAAAGATGACGGGAAACTCCTGCCCGGACATGTCGGTCTGATGTCTTTCCGTCCGGTTGAGGCGTGTCCCGTGCGGCCGAGGAGTGGGGCCGCGCGGAGGGGGTACGCGAGCCGGGAGCGCCGAACGGACGGAAGCAGGAGGAGGGCGCCCCCGTGCGGACCGAGGTGGCCGAGGCGACGACGACGTACGGGACGAGCGGTACGAGGGGGGACCTTCCCGTTCTCGGGGCGCCCCACGAGGTGGCGCCCCGGGACGCGCGCGCCCTGTCACGGGTGTTCTTCCGCGAGCTCGCGGAACGGGAGGAGGGGACGGCCGGGCACCGGTACGCCCGGAACACCCTGATCGGGCGATCGGCAGCGCTGACGACGAGAACGAGGACGCGGCCCTCGCCGATCTCGTCGGCGAGGAGGATCCGGCGCTCGGACTCGTCGAGGACTTCCACTCCCTCGCCCCGCTCGTGGAGGCCCTCGGCGAGCGCGACCGGCTGCTGCTGCACCTGCGCTTCGTCGAGGAGCTGACCCAGACCCAGATAGGCGAGCGCCTCGGCGTGTCCCAGATGCACGTCTCGCGCCTCCTGGCCCGGAGCCTGGGCCGGTTGCGGGACGGCATGGCCGGGGCGACGGCCGGCGACTGACCGGGACGGCGCGTCCGGCGACCCGGACGCGACCCTGTTCGCGCGGCTACGCGAGGGGCTTCCCGTCGTCCGCGGGCGCTCCCGTCCCCGCCCGAGTGAGGGTGCGGGTGGGGACGGGAGCGCCCGCCGGGGCGAGGCGGTCGAGCGGCGCGGAGCCGCTCATGCCAGTTCTTCCGGGCGGGCGGCGATGAAGGAGGGGCGCCGGACCGGGGCGGCGAAGGGGGCCTCGGGCAGGTTCTCGACGCTGTTGAAGACGAGGAACACGTTGCTCCGGGGGTACGGGGTGATGTTGTCGCCCGAGCCGTGCAGGGCGTTGCAGTCGAACCAGGTGGCCGATCCCGCCGGGCCCGTGAAGTGCCGGATGCCGCAGGCGTCGGCGAAGGTGGTGAGCGCCTCGTGGGACGGCGTCCCGGCGTCCTGCATCCGCAGCGACTGCTTGTAGTTGTCCTTGGGCGTCTCGCCCGCGCAACCGAGGAAGGTGCGGTGCGAGCCCGGCATGATCATCAGGCTGCCGTTGGTGGTGTGGTTCGGGGTGAGCGCGATCGAGACCGAGACGGTCCGCATCCGGGGCAGTCCGTCCTCGGCGTGCCAGGTCTCGAAGTCGGAGTGCCAGTAGAAGCCGCTGGCGCCGAAGCCGGGCTTGACGTTGACCCGCGACTGGTGGACGTACACGTCGGAGCCGAGGATCTGGCGGGCCCGCCCCACGATCCGGGGGTCCTCGGCCAGCCTGCGGAAGACCTCGCTGATCCGGTGCACCTCGAAGACGGAGCGGATCTCCTGGGAGCGGGGCTCGACGATCGCCCGCTCGTCCGCCCGGACGACGGGGTCGGCGACGAGCCGGTCCAGCTCGGCGCGGAGTTCGTCGACCTCGTCCGGGGTGACGAGCTCCTCCACCGTGAGGAAGCCGTCGCGGTCGTACTCCTCCAGCTCCCGGGCCCAGAAGGGGCCGGGCGTGCCGGGCTCGGACCACACGACGGGGTCCTTGCGGCCGATGAGCTCCTCCCGGGAGCCGCGGGTGGGGTAGAGGTCGACGGGGCGGGTGGGTGCGGAGGTCATGGGGCGGGGTGCTTCCTTTCGCGTGCGGGGTCGTCGGGGTACGGGTCGGCCTCAGGCCTGGCCGTGGTCGGGTTCCGGTTCGGTGAGGAGCGGGTAGACGCCGTTCTCGTCGTGGTCCTCGCGTCCGGTGACGGGCGGGTTGAAGACGCACAGGCAGCGGAAGTCCCGCTTGACCTTGAGGGTGTGGCGCTCGTGCCCGTCGAGCAGGTACATCGTTCCGGGCAGGATCGTGTACGTGCGCCCGGTCTCGTGGTCGGTGAGCTCGGCCTCGCCGGCGGTGCAGACGACGGCCTCGACGTGGTGGGCGTACCACATGGAGGTCTCGGTGCCGGCGTACAGCACGGTCTCGTGGAGGGAGAAGCCGACCCGTTCGCGGGCCAGCACGATCCGCTTGCTCTCCCAGGTCCCGGACGCGGCCCGGACGTGCCGCTCGGTGTTCTCCAGCTCGTCGAAGGTACGGACGATCATGGGCGGTGGCCTTTCGGGGATCTGTCGGTGCGGTCTCAGGCGCAGTGGCGTACGGAGCGGGCCAGCATGCCGAGGCCCTCGTCGAGTTCGTCGTCCGTCGCGGTCAGCGGCGGCAGCAGCTTGACCACCTCGCCGCGCGGCCCCGAGGTCTCCAGGAGCAGGCCGATCTCGAAGGCCCGCCGGCACACGGCCGCGGCGCGCTCCCCGTCGGCGAACTCCAGGCCCCACACGAGGCCGCGCCCGCGTGCCGCCAGGCCCGCGCGGTCGTCGTCGCCGCACAGGTCGAGCAGGGCGCGCTCGATCCGGTCGGCCCGGCTCAGGGTGCGCTCGCGCAGGGTGCCGTCGCGCCAGTAGGCGTCGAGGGCGGCGGTGGCGGTGACGAAGGCGGGGTTGTTGCCGCGGAAGGTGCCGTTGTGCTCACCGGGCTCCCACAGGTCGAGCTCCGGCCGGAAGAGGCAGAGGGACATGGGGAGGCCGTAGCCGCTGATGGACTTGGAGAGGGTGACGATGTCGGGCGTGATGCCCGCCTCCTCGAAGGAGAAGAAGTCGCCGGTGCGTCCGCAGCCCATCTGGATGTCGTCGACGATGAGGAGCATCTCGTGCCGGCGGCAGAGCTCCGCCAGCGCGCGCAGCCACTCGGCCCGCGCGACGTTGATGCCGCCCTCGCCCTGGACGGTCTCGACGATCACGGCCGCCGGGTGGTCGAGGCCGGAGCCGGAGTCGTCCAGGAGCCGCTCGAACCAGAGGAAGTCGGTGACCTGTCCGTCGAGGTAGTCGTCGAAGGGCATCCGGGCGGCGTGGTGCAGCGGGACGCCCGCTCCGGCGCGCTTGGCGGCGTTGCCGGTGACGGCCAGCGAGCCGAGCGACATGCCGTGGAAGGCGTTGGTGAAGGAGACGACTGTCTGGCGTCCCGTGACCTTGCGGGCGAGTTTGAGGGCGGCCTCCACGGCGTTGGTGCCGGTGGGGCCGGGGAACATCACCTTGTAGGGGAGGGCGCGGGGTTCGAGGACCGTCGCGTGGAAGGTCTCCAGGAAGGTGCGTTTGGCGGTCGTCGACATGTCGAGGCCGTGGGTGATGCCGTCGTCGGCGAGGTAGTCGAGCAGGGCGCGCTTGAGCACCGGGTTGTTGTGGCCGTAGTTGAGCGAGCCCGCCCCGGCGAAGAAGTCGAGGTACGGACGGCCGTCCTCGTCGTACAGCCGGCTCCCGCTGGCGCGTTCGAAGACGACGGGCCAGGCACGGCAGTAGCTGCGGACCTCCGATTCGACGGTCTCGAAGACGGAGGGGGCGGCGATGTCGGTCAGGGTCACGGAGTCTCTTCTCCAGGGTGTGGTGCGGGGGAGTGGTGCGGAGTCGGCCCGGGACGCCGGAGTCGGCCCGGGAAGCCGGGGCGGCCCGGAGGGCCGGGGCGGCTCAGGACGCGGGAGGTGCGAGGGGACCGATGCGGTACAGCACCTCGGCCTCGTGTCCCGCCACGGGGAAGGAGGCGGACGGGAAGAGGACCTCACGTGTCAGGTCCGCCCCGTGCCTGCGGGCGTAGGACCGGAAGAGCCGGTCGGACGCCAGGTTTCCCGGTGTGACGGTCGCCTCCAGCCGGTCGAGTCCGTGCTCGGCCGCCACTCGGGCGGACAGAGCGTCGAGCAGGATCCCGGCTACCCCGCTTCCGCGGTGCGAACCCTCCACGGCGACCTGCCAGACGAAGAGCGTGCCGGGCGCGTCGGGCCGCAGGTAGCCGGTGACGAAGCCGACCGGTCGCCCGGAGGCGTCACGGGCGACGGCGGTCGTGTCGGCGAAGTCGCGGCACCACAACAGGTAGCTGTACGGCGAGTTGAGGTCGAGTTCTCCCGAGCCGCGGGCGATCCGCCAGAGTTCGGCGCCGTCCGTGATCTCGGCGGGGCCGACGGAGAGGCCGCCGACCGGGGATGTCAGGGGGGCAGTGGTCATGGGCGCCGAAGCTACCGAGCGGCCCGCGGAACTTCCTGGGTCGGAGGTCTTGTCCGGGGAGGGAGCGGCGTGATAGATGCGGCGGCGGTCTCCACGGCGGGAATCGCCGTTCTGGCGCATGACAAAGTCGATTATAAATGGTCAAAATGACCGTTTATAACGGCTGGATAACGCCTTTTGATTGTCGGGGTCGGTCTTTCAAAAACGTGAGACGATCCGCGATTTCGCGTTTGAAGACCCCGGAAGCGGTCAGGTGTAGGGGCCGACATGGCGGGAGCCGGGGGGGGCGCGGGGCGGGCCGCGCCCCCCCCGCCCCCACCCCGCGCCCGGCCTAACAGCACTCCCCCCCCCCCACCCGCGGGGTGGGGGAAGGCGTTGGCGTGGTGGGGTGGGGGGTTGTTGTGTAAGTC
>NZ_JBITXP010000008.1:229593-278134 GCF_044544765.1 Streptomyces sp. NPDC053513 | reverse complement strand
CCGCGCCCAGGCGCTCGCTGTCTGACGCACGCACCACCGAAGACACCACCGCGGGGGGGGGGGGGGGGGGGGGGGGGGCGGCCCCCCCCCCCCCCCCCCCCCCCCGGCTCCGTCACCTCCGCGGCGCTCGGACTACCAGATCGCCTCGACCCACTCCGGGTGGTCGATGAACGGATTCCGGTTGTGCTGGTAGGTGTTGTAGATGACGTCGTTGCGGCGCTCCTCGAAGGCGCTCGGCGGATCCTGCTCGTTCCACTGCTTCAGGACCGAGAGGCGGCCGTGGAAGGGGACGCTGCCGTTCGTGGAGGACTCGTTGGGCTCCAGGTCGGGGAAGCCGTCACCGCCCTCGTAGCGGACGGCCATGTAGAGGATCATGCGGGCCACGTCGCCCTTGTCGGCGTCGCGCGGCTCGAAGGAGTCGGCGTCCGTGTAGCTGCCGGGCGCGCCGCCGACCGCGCTGCCGCCGTTGTCCCAGTCCTTGTTGCCGCGGGTGCTGTTGACCTGCACGTCGCAGGCGCGCAGGTGGTGCAGGTCGGTGCCGGGGCCGGCCGAGGTGCCGAAGTTCCCGTGGGACTGGGCCCAGGTGTGCTCGCGGTTCCAGTCGCCCACGGAGCCGCCGTTGAGGGACTTGCTGCGCGAGACGCCGCTGTAGAGCAGGATCACGTTGTTGGTGTTGTTCGGGTCCTGGTCGGTGACCTTCAGCGCGTTCCAGACGGCGTCGTACGAGATCTTGCTCTGGCTGCTGATGATGGTGTGCAGCGAGGACTTGAGGCTCGTGCCGGTCTTGCCGATCGCGTTCTTGTAGTACGTGGTGTCGTACGCGGTGGTCGTGGCGCTCGCGGGAGTCGCGGTGACCGTGGGGAGCGTGACGCCGACGAGGGTGGCGGCGACGGCGGTCGCCCACACCTTCCAGCTGCCGGTCCGCACAACGGACATGGGGGGCCCTTTCCCGGGGACGGCACGCGCGGGACGGCGGGCGGAGGCTCGATTCCGCCGCTGTCTACGCGTGTTGACTTCGTGTCATCGGGAGAGTGGCACACGTCAGGTACCTGTCATGTAACGGGGAGGAGGCTGTTCCATGACGTTCTCGCACAGGGAACAACCGCCCGTTCACCGGGGGTTCGCAGGAACCTCAGGCGCCCCGCACGTCCACCGGCATCCCCTTCGGCTCCTTGATCCGCTTCATGATGATCTGGGAGTTGACCTCGGTGACCCCGGCCAGCGTCGTCAGCCGCTCGATCCACAGCCGCTCGTACGCCGCGAGGTCCGCCACCGCGATCCGCAGCAGACAGCCGGGGCTCCCGAACAGCCGGTACGCCTCGATCACGTCCGGCACGTCCTGGAGCGCCTCCTCGAAGGCCTCCACCGTCTTCCGGTCCCGCTTCACCTCCACCGAGACGAGGACCTCGAAGCCGCGCCCCACCGCCTCCGGGTCGATGATCGCCCGATAGCCCTGGATCACCCCGTCCTGCTCCAGCTGGCGCACCCGCCGCAGACAGGGGGAGGGGCTGAGCCCGACCCGCTGGGCCAGCTCCTGGTTGCTCAGCCGGCCGTCGTTCTGGAGCTCGCGCAAGATGTGGAGATCAATCCGGTCCATGGCGCAATTATCCACCACGATGAAACAAACAGGGGGCTGATTTCGCAATCGTCTTGCGCGTCTCCTGTCCTATCGTTGCGGCCGCAAGACATCTGGGTACGGAGTGAGGACGGCAGGCATGAAGCGGACGAATGACGGAGGAGCACGCCGGATCGTCGTCATCAGCACCGGCGGCACGATCGCCAGCCGCTGGCAGGGCACCGGGTACGCGGCCGACGCCTCCGGCGACGACGTCCTGGCCACCGCCCCCCTGCCCGAGGGCGTCGCCGTCGAGGTCGTCGACCTGTTCAACGTGAACAGCTCCCGCATGACCTCGGCCCACCAGCTCGCCCTCCTGCGCACCGTCCACGAGACCTTCGCCGACCCCGGCGTCGACGGCATCGTCGTCACCCACGGCACCGACACCCTGGAGGAGACGGCCTTCCTCCTGGACCTCCACCACGCCGACCCCCGCCCGGTCGTCCTCACCGGCGCCCAGCGCCCCTTCGGCACCGGTGACGGCGACGGCCCCGGCAACCTCTACGACGCGCTCCAGGTCGCCGCCTCCGTCCGCGACCTCGGCGTCCTCGTCGTCTTCGACGGGCGCGTCCACGCGGCGCGCGGCACCGTGAAGACCCAGACCCTCGCCGCCGACGCCTTCTCCGACCCCTCCGCCGAGCGCCTCGGCCGCGTCGGGTTCTCCCGCGTCGACATCGAGCGGCAGCCGGAGCGCCCCGCCCCGCTGCCCCTGCCGGCCGCCGCGCGGACCGCGGCGCCCGGAGCCGCCGACGCCGCCCCGCTGCCCCGCGTCGACATCATCACGCACCACTCCGACGGCGACCCGTTCCTCCTGAACGCGGCCGTCTCCGCCGGAGCCCGGGGCATCGTCCTCGTCGCCACCGGCGCGGGCAACGCCACGCCCGAGATCGCCGCCGCCGTCGCGGAGGCGGTCGCCCGGGGCGTCCTCGTCGCCGTGACCACCCGCGTCCCCGCGGGACCGCTGGCCGAGATATACACCGGCGGCGGCGCGGTCGACCTCGTCGCCGCGGGCGCGCTCCTCACCGGCACCCTCCGGGCCGGTCAGGCGCGGATCGCCCTCCTCTCCACACTCCTCGCCGAAGGCACCACCGGCGCGGGCGGCACCGCCCTCCTGCGCCGGCTCCTCGAAGGACCGGTGCGCGCCGAGCCGGCCCTCGCCACCGGCCACTCCCGCTCCGCCTCGGCGGTCGCCGCCCGCGCCTAGGGGGTGTCTTGTCGGACCGGAGTCCGGCAGGCGCCCTCCCCACAGCCCCGGCTCGCGGACGGAGCATCCCCCCGGCCGCCCGCGAGCCGGAATCAACCTCCCCCCACCGGCGCACCGCGCCCGCCGGGCCCGTCCGGCGGCTCCGCCGTGCCCGGAAACGGCCACCGGGGCCGTACGCGCACGCGTGCACACCCGGCGCGCCCCTCCGGCGCCGCGCACCACCGCACCACTGCACCCACCCTCCTCCCCTCCCCAAGGACGGCCC
Organism: Streptomyces sp. NPDC053513; assembly: GCF_044544765.1. Lineage (NCBI taxonomy): Bacteria > Bacillati > Actinomycetota > Actinomycetes > Kitasatosporales > Streptomycetaceae > Streptomyces > Streptomyces sp. NPDC053513. The sequence goes on along the minus strand of NZ_JBITXP010000008.1, from coordinate 275,050 downwards.
CTCATGGTTCCCGCACCGGCCCCGCACGACGCCCCCGTCCGCCGCGAGCACGACCTGCTCGGCGACCGGGACGTCCCCGCCGACGCCTACTGGGGCGTCCACACGCTGCGCGCCACCGAGAACTTCGCCATCACCGGCACGCCCATCTCGGTCTACCCGCTGCTGATCGACGCGCTCGCCGCCGTCAAGGAGGCCGCCGCCCGCGCCAACGAGGAGCTCGGTCTGCTGCCCTCCGACAAGGCCGACGCCATCGCCGGGGCCTGCCGGGAGATCCGTACGGGACACCTGCACGACCAGTTCGTCGTGGACGTCGTCCAGGGCGGCGCGGGCACCTCCACCAACATGAACGCCAACGAGGTCGTCGCCAACCGGGCCCTGGAACTCCTCGGCCACGCCAAGGGCGACTACGGCCGGCTCCACCCCAACGAGGACGTCAACCTCGGCCAGTCCACCAACGACGTCTACCCCACCGCGATCCGCATCGCGGCGATCGGCGCCGCCCGCGAGCTCCTGAAGGCCATGGCGGTCCTCCAGGACGCCTTCGCCGCCAAGGCCGTGGAGTTCCGCGAGGTCGTGAAGATGGGCCGCACCCAGCTCCAGGACGCGGTGCCCATGACGCTGGGGCAGGAGTTCTCCACGTACGCCGTGATGCTGGAGGAGGACCGCGGCCGGCTCGCCGAGGCGATCGAGCTCATCCACGAGATCAACCTCGGCGCCACCGCCATCGGCACCGGCCTCAACGCCGCCCCCGGCTACGCCGAGACCGCCCGGCGCAACCTCGCCGAGCTGACCGGCCTGCCGCTCGTGACCTCCGCCAACCTCATCGAGGCCACCCAGGACTGCGGCGCCTTCGTCCAGCTCTCCGGGGTCCTCAAGCGGATCGCGGTCAAGCTCTCCAAGACCTGCAACGACCTGCGGCTGCTCTCCTCGGGGCCGCGCGCGGGCCTCGGCGAGATCAACCTGCCGCCGGTGCAGGCCGGTTCGAGCATCATGCCCGGCAAGGTCAACCCGGTGATCCCCGAGGTCGTCAACCAGGTGGCCTTCGAGGTGATCGGCAACGACATCACCATCACCATGGCGGCCGAGGCGGGACAGCTCCAGCTCAACGCCTTCGAGCCGGTGATCTTCCACGCCCTCTCGAAGAGCCTGCTCTCGCTGCGCGCCGCCTGCCTCACCCTCGCCGACCGCTGCGTCACCGGCATCACCGCCAACACCGAGGCGCTGCGGGCGGCGGTGGAGAACTCCATCGGCCTCGCCACGGCGCTCAACCCGCACCTCGGCTACACCGCCGCCACGGCCATCGCCCAGGAGGCGCTCGCCACCGGCCGGGGCGTCGTCGAACTCACCGTGGAGAAGGGCCTGCTGCCCGCGCACCGCCTCGCCGAACTCCTCACCCCCGAACGCCTCACGGGCGCCCCGGGCCCCGCCGTCCTCTGATGCGCAAGAGGGCCTCTCCGGCCTGAAGTTACCCGGCAGTTTCTCGTGACTTCCTCGGCGGGCAGTCGTAGAACGTGTTCCCATTCACTCGCGAGTGAGGAAGATCACATGAGTGAACATCCCCTGTCCGCCCAGGGAAATCACAGAGTCAGCCGACGCCGCTTTCTCGCGGGAACAGGTTCCGTTCTCGGTGCCGCCGCCCTCGCCGGCACGATCACGGCCCCCGCACGCGCCGAAGTCCCCGGCCTGAACTGCACCCCCATCCCCGACGGCTCCCAGGTGCGCGCCCTGGTCATCGGCACCGGCTACGGCGGCTCCGTCGCCGCCCTGCGGCTCGCCCGCGCCGGTGTCGACGTCCACATGATCGAGATGGGCGCGGCCTGGGACACGCCGGGACCCGACGGCAAGATCTTCGCCAACACCACCAAGCCGGACTACCGCTCCTTCTGGCTGCGCACCCGCACCAAGCAGCCGCTGAGCCAGTTCCTCGGCTTCCCCCTCGACAAGGACGTGCCCGTGCACACCGGCATCCTCGACGCCGAGGACTTCGCCGGCATCACCGTCTACCAGGGGCGCGGCGTCGGCGGCGGCTCCCTCGTCAACGGCGGCATGGCCGTCACCCCGCTCCGGGAGCGCTTCCCGGAGATCCTCCCGACCGTCGACCCGGCCGAGATGTACTCCACCTACTACCCGCGCGCCAACGCGGGCCTGGGCGTCACGTCCGTGGACGTGAACTGGTGGGAGAACGCGGACTGTTACCAGTACGCCCGGGTCGGCCGCAAGCACGCCCAGCGCTCCGGCTTCCCCTTCGTCTTCGTGCCCAACGTCTACGACTGGGACTACATGAAGCAGGAGGCGGCCGGGGCCGTCCAGAAGTCCGCCCTGGAGGGCGAGGTCATCTACGGCAACAACGCCGGCAAGAAGAGCCTCCAGAAGACCTACCTCGCCCAGGCCGCCGCCACCGGCCGCGTGAGCGTCTCCCCGCTCCACCGGGTGACCTCCGTCAGCCCGGCCGCCGCGGGCGGCTACACCGTCGTCATCGACCAGATCGACACCACCGGCGCCACCCTCGTCACCAAGACCGTCCGCGCCGACCGGGTCTTCTTCGCCGCGGGCAGCGTCGGCACCAGCAAGCTCCTCACCCGCCTCAGGGCCACCGGCGCCCTGCCCGCCCTCAGCGACCAGATCGGCAAGGGCTGGGGCGACAACGGCAACGTCATGTGCGGGCGCGCCAACCACATGTGGGACCCCACCGGCAGCCTCCAGTCCTCCATGCCCACCGCGGGCATCGACAACTGGGACGCCGGCGGCGCCTTCGCCGAGGTCGCCCCGCTGCCCACCGGCATCGAGACCTACGCCTCCTTCTACCTCTCCATCACCCGCACCCCGCGCCGCGCCGAGTTCAGCTGGAACCCGGCCACCGGCAAGGTCGACCTGAGCTGGGACCGGTCCTGGAAGCAGACGTCCATCGACATGGCCAGGTCCATCTTCGACAGGATCAACAGCAAGGAGGGGACGATCTACCGCACCGACCTCTTCGGCGCGTACAAGATCTGGGGCGACCACCTCACGTACCATCCGCTCGGCGGCGCGGTCCTCGGCCGGGCGACCGACAACTACGGCCGGCTGCACGGCTATTCCGGCCTCTACGCCATCGACGGGTCCCTGATCCCCGGCAACACCAGCGTCAACCCGTTCGTCACCATCACGGCCCTCGCCGAACGCAACATCGAGCGGATCGTCGCCGAGGACTTCTGACCGCCGGTACGGGGGAGAGGGGCCGGCCGGAACCCCGGCCGGCCCCTCTCGACGGCCCTCAGCGCGTCGGCAGCACGCACACCGTGTCGAGCCCGAGCACCCGGTTGAGCCGCCCGAACGCCAGCCACGATCCCAGGCTCATCGTCAGCTCCACGATCTCCGCCTGGCTGTACCGCGCCGTCATCCGCGCCCAGAACTCCTCGTCGAGGCCGTGGTGGTCGAGCGCGTACCGCTCCGCGTACTCGGCCGCGAGCCGCGTCCGCTCGTCGAAGGCCTCCGAGACCTCCGTCTCCCGCCACGCCGCGACGAGCTCGTCGAACCCCTCCTCGACCTTCACCCCGTCCCGGTCGGTGCGCCAGTCCAGGCAGAATCCGCAGCCGTTGATCTGCGCGATCCTCAGCCGCGCCGCCTCGAACTCGCGCAGCCCCAGGGTCGTATGGGCGTACACGGACAGCGAGAAGTTCGCCGCCGCCGTCCCGATCTCCGGGACCATGTCGCCCCACACGTACCCGATCGGCTCCTGGCCCTCGGGAATGTCGATGATCACCGTGGTCTCCTTCCCAGCTTGCCGACCGCCGGCCGCAGCGGCACGTCCAGCGCGTCGTACAGTCCCGGCTCCGCCGCCACCAGCCACTCGATCGCCCCGACGAGCCGCCCCACCGCCGTGGCGTTCCCGCCCGCCGAACGGTTCTCGCCCTCGTCGGTCGCCGCCACCGTCACCTCGATCCGGGGGCTCCCCTCGACGATCACCCGGTGCGCGCCCGCCCCGTCCGGCGGCACCGGCCAGTCCGGCGCGCACGAGGGGTGGATCCGGGTGACGTGCTCGATCACGATGCGGGGCTCCCCGCCGATGATCCCCTGCACCTCGAAGCGGACCGCGCCCTGCGTCCCCGCCTCGAAGACGCCCATCGTCCGCGTCTTCACCGTGGACTCCAGCGGGCGCCGCTCCAGCGTCTCGCGGATCTCGTCGAGCTCGGCCCCGAGCGCGCGGGCCATCAGCCGTATCTGCCCGCCCCAGATCATGGTGGGCACCGAGGGCCACAGCATGGGCGGCTCGTACTCCATCGGCCGGCCCATGCCCACCAGCTCCCGGACCGACTCCTCCTGCTCGTACGTCGAGTAGTCGAAGATCTCCTGGCAGCGGATCGAGTCCACCGTGGCGGCGAGCCCGCTCACCAGGAGCGGCAGCACGTCGTTGCCCCAGCCCGGGTCGACGCCCGACACGAACAGCGAACCGCCGCCCTCGGCCACCGCCGCGAGCACCGGGTCCCGGAACTCGGGCGGCGCGTTGCGCTGGTCGTACAACGGATACAGGGCGGGCGTCACCACCACCGCGCCCGCCGCCACGGCCCGCGCCACGTCGGCGAGCGCCCCGTCGGGCCGGGTGTCGCCGGAGGCCGCGTACACCACCGCCCCCGGCCGCCCGTCCAGTACGGCGCCGACGTCGTCGACGGCCGCCACCCCGAGATCGCGCCCGAGCCCCGCGAGCCGGCCCGCGTCACGGCCCACTTTGGCCGGGTCCGACACGAGCACGGCCGCGAGCTCGAGGCCCGGATGGGCGTCCACGGCGCGAACGGCCGCGCGCCCCACGTTCCCGGTACCCCACACCACCGTCCGAATCATGCGCGGAGGGTAGCGCCGGGCCCCGGAGGTTCCCAGACCCGCGACGCAAACTTCTGACGGGCCGTCAGGAGTGGTGTCCGTCAGGCCGACGAGCCCCCGCGCGGGAGACAGTGCCCCGCCGGGCGGCCCGACCGCCTCCGGTCCGGCCGTCTCCGGTCCGGCCCGCGGGGTCGCGGCGATCCGTGCTCACACGCCCCCCGCCGCCGAGAGCCCCTCGACCGCCCGGGCCAGCGCGTCCCGGACCCGTTCCACGTCCCCCTCCGTCGTACGCCAGTTGCTGAACGCGGCGCGCAGCGCGGGCGTGCCGTGCAGGACCGTGGGGGTCAGGAACGCCTCGCCGGAGTCGGCGACCGCCCGCGCCACGGCGGCGAGCCGCTCCGCCGTCGGACGGTCGGCGAGGGTGAAGCAGACGACGTTCAGGTGCACCGGCGCGAGGAGCCGCAGCCCGGGCACCGCCGCGATCCCCTCACCGAGGCGTCCGGCCAGCGCGACACAGCGCTCGACGATCTCGGCGTGCCCCTCGCGCCCGTACGCGGTCAGCGAGAACCAGGTGGCCAGGGCGCGCAGCCGTCGGGAGTTCTCCGGCGTCAGATGGAGGAAGTCGGGCGTCCCGGCGGGAAGGCCGAGATACGGCGACTCGTTGTGGAAGACCCGCACCTGGAGGTCCTGACGGCGGGTGAACTGGACGGCGGCGTCGTACGGCACGTTCAGCCACTTGTGCAGGTCCACGCAGATCGAGTCGGCCGCGTCGAGCCCGTCGACGAGCCCGGCACGGGCGGGCGAGAGCGCGGCGAACGCGCCGAACGCGGCGTCGACGTGCAACCAGAAGTCGTACCGCTCCTTGAGCGCGGCGATCGCCCGCAGGTCGTCGAAGTCGACCATGTTCACCGTCCCGGCGTTCGCGACCACGACGGCGGGCCGCCCGCCCAGCGACTCCAGGGCCTCGGCCAGCGCGGCCACGTCCACGGCCTCGCGCTCCCCGCCGAGCAGCGGGACCGGCCGCAGCCGGTCCCGCCCGATGCCGAGGACGGACAGCGCCTTGGCGACGCTGGAGTGCGGGCTGCCGGACAGCACGTGGACCGGGCCGAGCGCGCCCGCCCCGGCGCGGGACACCGACACGCCCAGCCGCTCGCCCAGCCACTCCCGGGCGACGGCGAGCCCCACGGTGTTGGACATCGTGGCCCCGCTGACGAACGCGCCCCCGTGCGCCTCGCCCAGCCCGAAGAGCTCCCGCAGCCAGCCCACCGTCTCGCGCTCCAGGGCGTCCACGGTCGAGCCGCCGCCACTGGAGCCGTTCTGGTCGTAGGCGCCGGTGAGCCAGTCGCCGGCCAGGGCCGCGGGGGTGGCGCCGCCGGTCACGAAGCCGAGGTAGCGCGGGCCCGCCGAGCCGGAGAACCCGGGCTCCCAGCGCCGCGCGAACCGGTCCAGCGCCCCCTGCGCGCCGACGCCCGCCGTCGGCAGCGGTTCGGGATCGGGAGCCTTCGCCGGGGAGGCGACGGGCCGCTCCCCGACCCCGGAAAGCTCATGGGCCGCGAAGTCGCGGGCGGACTGGAGGAGTTCGGGCAGCCGGGCGAGGTCCGCGGCGAGCGTGGGATGCATGGCCTCAGGGTAGGCGGGCCGTCAGGGCGCCCGCAGGGGCCAATCCGAAGGGAATGGCCTGGTGCGAGGCCTGGTGCGAGGCCCCGTCAGCAGGCCGATCGCCCTCCGTGGCACGCACCCGGCCGGACCGTCGGCGCCCGCCCGGACGCCACGGCCCTGCAGGCGCCACGGCTCTCCGGGCGCCATGACCCTGCGGGCGACACGGTCCTCCGGACGCCGGCGCGACGGGGTGCGACCGCCGCGGAAGCGGCCGTACGGGTGAGGGCACGGCCGTGGTGGCAGCGCCGCCCGTCGAACGGGTACGGATCGCTGCATTGCCCCCCGGTCAGGAGGATGCCGTCCCATGCCCGTCCGCAAGGGCGCCCCCGCGCTGCTGAGCGCCGGCACGCTGTGCGCGGCCCTGTTGCTCACCGCCTGCGCGAGCCCCGCCCCGTCCGCGCCCAACCCTTCCGCCCCGACGTCCGCGTCCACCTCGGGCGACAGCCGTCCCGCCCCGGGTCCGCCGGCCAGGGCCGCCAACGAGCTCGCCTCCGCCCCGGTCCCCGTCCCCCGGATCCCCGGCGTCGGCCCCGCCACCCAGGCCCATGTGCCCGACGGCACCACCCAGGCCTTCCTCGTCACCGGCGCCACCGCCGACTCCAACAAGGCCACCGCCACCCTCTACCGGCGCGACCCGGCCCGTGGCTGGATCGCGGCCGCCGGGCCGTGGCCCGCCCGCAACGCCCTCCAGGGCTGGACCGCCGACCACACGGCCGGCGACCTGCGCTCTCCCATCGGGGTCTTCCGGATCGGCGACGCGGGCGGGCGGCTGCCCGACCCCGGCGCCCGGCTCCCGTACGACGAGGACGAGCAGTTCGACATCAGCGGCACCGGCTTCATGGGCGAACCGCTGGAAGGGTCCTTCGACCACGTGATCGCCATCGACTACAACCGGGTGCCCGGCCGCACCCCGCTCGACAAGGAGCGCCCCCTCGGCGACGAGAAGGGCGGAGGCGTCTGGATCCACGTCGACCACGGCGGCCCCACCCAGGCCTGCGTCGCCCTGGAGCGGGAGGCGCTGCGCGAACTCCTGCGCGCCCTCGATCCGGCCGCGGAACCCGTCGTCGTCATGGGTCCGGCGTCCGAACTCGCACGGTGACGCTCCGCGCGGCGCCGGGAACGGACCACCCGGCGCCGCGCGGTGTCAGTGCCCGCCGCCCGAGCCCACCGCCCCGCGGAACGAGCCGGTGTGCTTGCGGACCTGCTCCGGCGTCAGGTACGCGTCGGTGTACTCGAAGTCCCGCAGCGTCCCCGCCTTCGAGGCCAGGAACCCGGTCCGTACGTAGTCGTCGCCCGCGACGGCGTTGAGCAGCCAGTTCGTCATCACCCGGGTCTTGGCCACATTGGTCCGCAGCGCCGCCCAGTGGTAGCCGCGGGCCACGGCCTGGGCGGGCGCCCCGTGCAGCTCCACGCCGAGCGGCTTCGACACCCCGTCCATGCCGCCCAGGTCCACCACGAGCCCCAGGTCCTTGTGGGTGTACGGGTGGGTCCGCTCGCCCCGGAGCGTCGCGACCAGGTTGTCGGCGACGGCCTTGCCCTGCCGCATCGCGTGCTGCGCGGTCGGCGGGCAGATCGCGCCGGCCTCGCCCTTGGCGAGATCGGGGACGGCCGCGGCGTCGCCCAGCGCCCACACCCCGTCGAGGCCCGGCACGTCCATCTCGGACGAGACGACGAGCCGGCCGCGGAGGGTCTCCGCGCCGAGCGTGCCGATCAGCGGACTCGCGGCCACGCCGGCCGTCCAGATCAGCGTCCGGCTCGGCAGCACCCGCCCGTCGGTGAGCGTCACCGCCTCCTCGTCCACCGAGGCCACCGACACGCCGAGCGACACCTCGATGCCGCGCTTCGTCAGGATGTCCAGGGCGGCGGCGCCCAGCTTGTCGCCCAGCTCGGGCATCAGCTTCGGTGCGATGTCCACCAGATGCCACTTGATGAGGGCGGGGTCGAGCCGGGGATACCGCTTGACCGCGTTGTGCGTGAGCAGTTGGAGACAGGCCGCCGTCTCCGTCCCCGCGTACCCGCCGCCGACCACGACGAACTGCAGCCGCGCGGCCCGCTCCCGCTCGTCGTCGCTCGCGTCCGCCAGGTCCAGCTGGGCGATGACGTGGTCGCGGATGTAGACGGCCTCCGCAAGGGTCTTCATGCCGCGCGCGTGCTCGGCGAGCCCCGGGATGTCGAAGGTGCGGGTCACGCTGCCGGGCGCGAGGACGAGGTGGTCGTACTCCTCCGTCACGAACTCGCCGGAGATCGTCCGCACCACGCAGACCTTCGCCGCCGTGTCGACGCCGACCACACCGCCCGGGACGATCCGGGTGCGGTGCCGCCGGCTGCGCCGCAGGGACAGCGCGACCGACTGCGGGGTCAGCACGCCGGCGGCCACCTGGGGAAGCAGCGGCAGGTACAGCTGGTACGAGAACGGCGAGAGGAGCGTGATCACCGCCTCCCGTTCGGCCAGGCGCCGTTCGAGCCGCCGCACGCAGCCCACCCCGGCGAAACCGGCACCCACCACGAGGATCCTCGGTCGCGTCACGCTGTCCGCCTTTCCGTATGAGTCGTGGTCCACCCTTTCTATCGTGATTGGTGACATATTGCTCATCGGGTTACGTTGCGGAAGGCCCAGGGGAAGGCCCCGTGAAGGTCCCGCGGACGCCCCCACGGAAGGCCTCCGGAAGGTCATCGCCCAGCGGAAGGCAGGACAGCGCGCATGAGCACCTACCAGGTCGGCTACTTCGTCGGCAGCCTCTCGACGAAGTCCATCAACCGGGTCCTGTCCCGGGCCCTGATCCGCGTCGCGCCCCCCGGCCTGGAGTTCCGGGAGATCCCCATCAAGGACCTCCCGCTCTACAACCACGACTTCGACGCCGACTACCCGCCCGAGGGCACGGCGCTCAAGGAGGCCATCGCGGCCGTCGACGCGGTCCTCTTCGTGACGCCGGAGTACAACCGGTCCATCCCCGGCGCCCTCAAGAACGCCATCGACTGGGCCAGCCGCCCCTGGGGCACGAACTCCTTCACCCACAAGCCGTCCGCCGTCATCGGCGCCTCGCCCGGCAAGATCGGCACGGCCGTCGCCCAGCAGAGCCTCCGGTCCGTGCTCAGCTTCTGCAACTCCCCGCAGATGAACGCCCCCGAGGCGTACATCCAGTTCACCCCGGGGCTGTTCGGCGAGGACGGCGAGGTCACCGACCCGACGACCCAGCAGTTCCTGACCGACTTCATGGCCGATTTCAAGGCCTTCGTGGAGCGCGTCCTCACCGTCCTGCCGCCCCGGCGCTGAACCGCCTCAGAGGACGGCGATCCCGAGCGGCCTAGAACCCGCCGGAAGACGGCGGGTGTCGCCCGTGTCGAGGTCGACGACGGTCAGGCCGTCCCAGTACCCGTCCCGGGTGAAGCCGCCCGTCACGTAGGCGGTGCGGCCGTCGCGCGACACGGCCACGTTCTCGTGCGGACCCTCCAGGGGGTGGACCCGCTCGGCCCCGTCGGGCGTGCGCACCGTCAGGGAGGGGCCGCGGTCCGCGTCCGGGTCGATCGGCCCGGTGCCGACGGTCAGCAGCGTTCCGTCGGCGGTCACGGTCGCGCCGTGCTGATGGGTGTTCGCGGTCATCGGCTCGATCGTGGTCCGGCCGGTTTCGGGGTCGACCACCGCGAGCCGCTCGCCCTCGAAGGGCAGCAGGAGCTTCCCGTCCGAGGGCCGCACGGCCGTGTAGTGCGGCTTCAGCCAGGAGCCGAGCCCGCCCTCCGTGCCGTACGGGGCGACCTCGATCCGGCGCGGTTCCAGCGTCCCCGCAGTGACGACCGTGACGTCGAAGGAGTCGTGGTCCGTCGCGTACACCTCGGTGCCGTCCCGCGACACGTCCACGTCGAAGGGGCGCCGGCCGACCGGGACGGTGTCCGTGACCTTCAGCGCCGCCGTGTCGACGACCTCCAGGGCGCCGTTCCCGCCGGGCACGTTGACCCCCACGTACGCCCGCCGCCCGTCCGGGGAGAGCGCGATGCCCATGCCGCCGCCCCGGTACTCGCCCGTGGTCACCGGCCCGGTGTCCGTGCGGTACGGGATCAGCGCGAGGCGTTCGCGGCTCGCCGTGTCCACGACCGCCACTCCCTCGGCGGTCGCCACCCAGGCGCGCCCGTCCTCGCCGACGGCCAGACCGTACGGCGCGGTGCCGACCTTCACGGAGCCGGTGGCGCCTCGCGCGGGGTCGACGAAGGTGACCGTGTCGGAGCCGAAGTCGGTGACGAGCAGGGTGCCCGGGGCGACCGTGCCGGCCGGACCCGGCGTCACGGTGACGGGGGAGCCGGTGGTGGACGGTCCGGCCGTGGGGGAGGCCCCGGCGGGGGTGGTACCGGCCCCGGCGGGCGTCGTACCGGCGGCGGAAGCCGCTCCTCCGGAGCCCTGGGCACAGCCCGTGAGCAGGACCGCGGCCACCGCGCCGGGCACGAGCACCCGGGCGGCGCGGGACGGACGGCGGAACTTCGGCATGACGGACTCCTCGGTGCGGCGGCCGCGCGGACGGCCCCGCCGGGGTGTCCGCGCCCTGTCCCGATCCTCCGCCCGCGCCCGCGCCCGCCGGGTCCGCCGCCCGTCCCCTCCCGGGCGGCGGGACGGCCGACCCAGGGGTCCACCGATCGGTCGACCCGCCGTCCGGGGCCTCGGGCCTCGAAGGCGTCCAAGAAGCGCGGCGCCCGCTCGGCGCACGGCACGGCCGCCTCCGGCGCGGGGGGGCGTACGCCCCGACGGCGTCCCGGGGGCAGGGGTCCGTGGGATCAGAGCATCGGCCGGTGCGGGACGACGGCGCCCGCCTGCCCGACCATGCCCCCGGGACCGCCGACGCCCATGGGGCCGCCGACACCGGGGTGCGGCGCACCGGCGTGCACGACGGCGCCCTGCTGCGGGATCCCCTGCGGAGGCATCTGGATCACCCGGCTCAGATCCCGCAGAACCTCCTCGGCGACCTGACGGACGTCACCGGGAACGTCCCCCCGCTCCCGTATGAGCTCGGCGTAGATCGGTGCCGTGCCGTCCGCGTGGTTCATGGGGCTCGCTTCCTTCGTCTGGGCCGGTTCCGTCACCGACGGGCAGACGGCGAGTCTACGGGGCACCACCGACACGCCCGGGATCGGGAGCCCGCTCGGCACCCCCGCGCGCTCGTCCCACCGCGAAATTCGATGTCGTGTCCGACCGTCCCGCCCTCAGAATGGATCACCGAACACACGGGAGGGACCCCATGAGCCAGGCGACCCTGACTCTGCACGACCTGATGCCGTCCGACGAACTCGCCGACGCCCTCGCGAGCGGGCACGTCACGCGCAAGCACCACCCCGAGCTGCCGCTGTCGATCTACACGTACACGCGCGCGTGCCAGTACGCCCAGCACTGGAACCGGGCCACCACACGCTGCCGCGGACTCGTCGCCGACGACGTCACCGGGCGGATCGTCGCGCTGCCCCTCCCCAAGTTCTTCAACCTCTCCGAGCACACCGGCGACCGCCCCTACGCGCCCCCGCTGCCCGACGAACCCTTCGAGGTGTACGACAAGGTCGACGGCAGCCTCGCCGTCGTCTTCCACTACGCCGACCGCTGGCACGTCGCCTCCAAGGGCTCCTTCACCAGCGGCCAGGCCACCTGGGCCCAGCGCCGCCTCGACGCCGCCGACACCACGGGCCTGACCCCCGGCGTCACCTACCTCGCCGAGATGCTCTACCCGGGCAACCGCATCGTCGTGAACTACGGCGAGCGCCGCGACCTCGTGCTGCTCGCCGCCTTCCGCACGGACGGCACCGAACTGCCCCTCGCCGAGGCCGCCGAGGGCTGGCGCCCCCTCGGCTCCGTCGTCCGCACCTGGCCCGCCATGGGCGTCGACGAGCTCGTCGCCCTGACCGAGTCCAACACCCTCCCCGGCGGCACCCCGGCCACCGGCACCGACGCCGAGGGCTTCGTCCTGCGCTTCGCCTCGGGCCTGCGCGCCAAGGCCAAGCTCAGCGAGTACGTGCGCCTGCACAAGGTGCTCACCGGCGTCACCGAGCGGGACATCTGGCGCGGCCACGGCATCCAGCGCTTCTCCGGCCTCCCCGCCGGCGAGGTCGCCAAGGGCCTCGGCTGCGCCGTCACCGACGTCGAGGCCTCCGGGGGCAAGCCCCTCGACGCCCTCCTCGAACAGGTCCCGGACGAGTTCGACGCCTGGGTGCGCGAGGTGATCGTGAAGCTGGAGACGGCCGCGGCGGACCGCGAGCGGGCCGTCGACGAGGCGTACGCCCGCCTCGCCCACCTCGCCGACGACCGGGCCGCCTTCGCCCGCGCGGCCGGGGACCTCGGCGACCGGGCCCTGCGCGCCCTCCTCTTCCTTCGCCTCGACGGGCGCCCCACCGACCTCCTCGTCTGGCGCGGGCTGCGCCCCGAGGCCACCGACCCCTTCGCCCACGACGAGGAGAACTGACCGTGCCTGTCGTCCATCTCATGACCGGCCTCCCGGCCTCCGGGAAGACGACGGCCGCCCGCGCCCTCCAGGCCGAGGCCGAGGGGCGGATGCGCCGCGTCAACCTCGACGACCTCCGCGCCATGCTCGACGTCCCCTCGCCGGAGCGCGGCCGGTCCCACAAGCACGAGCAGACCGTGCTCGGCATCCAGGACGCGGCGGTCCGCGCCGCCGTCGACGACGGCTTCGACGTCGTCGTCGACAACACGCACCTGACCCCGCACGTCCCCAAGCGGCTCAAGGCTGCCGTCGGCGGCCTGGCCACCTTCGCCGTCCACGACTTCACCGGCGTGCCCGTCGACGAGTGCGTCCGCCGCGACGCCGCCCGCGAGCGGCCCGTCGGCGAGGAGATCATCCGCATCCTCGCCGACAAGCACGCCAAGGCCACCCGGGGCGGCTGGCGCCTCACCGCGAACTGGCTCAACGACCGCCCCACCGTCGGAGAGCCGTACGTCCCCGACCCGGCGCTCCCCACCGCCGTCATGTGCGACATCGACGGCACCCTCGCGCTGCGCGTCGACCGCGGCCCGTACGACTTCAGCCGCTGCGACCGCGACCTGATCAACCCCTCGGTCCGCGACGCCCTGCGTGCCTTCCGGCACTCCGAGCGGGACCGGATCGTCCTCCTCTCCGGGCGCAGCGAGGACCACCGCGCCCTCACCGAGAGCTGGCTCGCCCGGCACGAGGTGCCGTACGACGAGCTGTGGATGCGCGCCTCCGGCGACGGCCGCGGCGACGACCTCGTGAAGGCGGAGCTCTTCGACGCCCACGTGCGCCACCGGTACGCGGTCCGGGTCTCCCTGGACGACCGCGACCGCGTCGTCGCCCTCTGGCGCCGGATGGGCCTCCCCACCTGGCAGGTCAACTACGGCGCCTTCTGACCGGTCCGACCGGACGCCGACGGGGGTGGGACCGCCCACCCCCGTCGGCGTGTCAGGATCGTGGGATGGTGGAGAAGATCATCGCGGCGTGCGACGGCGCGTCGAAGGGAAATCCCGGCCCCGCGGCCTGGGCATGGGTCATCGGACGCGCCGACGGGGCGATCGACCGCTGGGAGGCGGGCCCCCTCGGCCGGGCGACCAACAACGTGGCCGAACTCACGGCCCTGGAGCGCCTCCTGGAGGCCCTGGACCCCGCGCTGCCCGCCGAGGTCCGCATGGACTCGCAGTACGCCATGAAGGCCGTCACGACCTGGCTCCCCGGCTGGCGCCGCAAGGGCTGGAAGACCGCCGCCGGCACCCCGGTCGCCAACAAGGACCTGGTCGTACGGATCGACGAGCTGCTCACGGGCCGGGACGTCGACTTCGTGTACGTCCCCGCCCACCAGGTCGACGGCGACCCCCTCAACGACGCCGCCGACCGCGCGGCCAGCCACTCCGCCCGCACCCAGGAGCCCCTCGCCTCCGCCGACGGAGCCGAACTGCCCGCGGCCGACCCTGCCGCGCGCACCTCCACGCCCCGGGCGCGCTCCTCTGCGCCCCGTAAGGGCTCCGCGGGCTCCGGCGGGGGTTCCGCCCGTGGGACTCGCCCGTCCGGGCGCACCCTCAACGCGAAATTCCCGGGCCGCTGCCGCTGTGGTCGTGCCTACGACAAGGGCGAGAGCATCGCCAAGAACTCCGACGGCTGGGGCCATCCCACCTGCGTCTGAACCGACGGGCCGTCCGACTGGCGGGCGGCCCCGTCCGGCCCGTGAGACCGCTCGGGCCGCCCGCGCGACAGCCTTCACCCTCGCGTGGACGCCGGTTCTCCCTGGGTTCTGTTCTCGGAGCGGTTGTGGCTGCATACTGATCCTCCTCGCATCCGGTGGCGAACCGTTTTACCTGCTCATTTGTCGTTCTCACGACACCTTCGGCACCGGACGAGAACCCCCTCCTGCTGCCGCCGCGGACTCCCCGCGGCGGGAGTCGTCCCTGCCCGTGAAAGACCCGAGGTTCCGTGCCAGTACCTGTTCTCCTGACCGGGCGCTCCGTGCGCCTGGAGCCGCTGGCGATGCGGCACGCCGAAGCCCTCGCCCGGGCCGGCGGGGCGGACCGATCGGCCTACGCCTTCACCCCCGTACCCGATGGCCTCGAATCGGCCCTCGACTACATCGCCCGCGCCCTCGCCGATCAGGCGGCAGGCCGTTGCCTGCCCTTCGCCCTGGTCAGTACGGCCGACGAGAGAGTCATCGGCTCGACCCGCTTCCTCGAACTCGACTACTGGCGGGGCCCGCTGGTGTGGCCGCCCGTGCCCGGCATGCCCCACGGCGATCCGCTGACCGCCGTCCCGGACGCCGCCGAGATCGGCAACACCTGGATCGCCGGCGACGCCCGGGGCACCGGGATCAACACCGAGGCCAAGTACCTCATGCTCCGGCACGCCTTCGAGGCCTGGGGCGTGCGCCGCATCACCATGCGCGCCGACGCCCGCAACACCCGCTCCAGGATCGCCATCGAACGGCTCGGGGCGACCTGCGAGGGCATCCGCCGCGCCCACTCCCGCGGGCTCGACGGCGCCGTCCGCGACACGGCCTTCTACTCGATCCTCGACGAGGAGTGGCCCACCGTCCGGGACATCATCGAACTGCGCCTCTCCACCCCCCGGCAGGTGCGCGTCCCCCAGGACCTGCTGCCCGCCTGAGGCCCGCGGGCCCCCGCCGCCCCGGCCCCTCCCGACGGACCCCCGCCGGGCGGGGCCGGGGCGGCGCGCGATCGGGCTCCCCGGCCCGGTCCCCCCGCCCCTGATCCGGCACTCGCGTCCGCGGCCCGCCGGTGGTTCCATGGAGGTGACGGGAAGGACTCGGCGTGAGGACGCGGGGTAGCGGCCCTCACCGGACCGCGCACCGTGCAATCAGGATCCGCGAGAAGCGGATGAGTCCTTCCCGCCCCTTCGCTCCACCCCGTCCCAGGGGGTGCGGCACGCCCCGGTACGGTGGCCGGGACAACGAAGTCGTGCCACCCGAAGGGACCGAGTGACCGTGCCGACCGGAACCCCCGACGTGCTCCTCCGGACGGAGGGCCGGGCCGGATTCATCACCCTGAACCGGCCCCGCGCCATCAACGCGCTCACCCACGCCATGGTCCTCGCCGTCGACGGCGCGCTCACCGACTGGGAGCACGACCCGGCCGTCACCACCGTCGTCGTCGAGGGCGCCGGGGAGCGGGGCCTCTGCGCCGGCGGCGACATCCGCGCCATCCACGACGACGCCCGCGCCGGCGGCTCCACCTCCGCGGCCTTCTGGCGCGACGAGTACCGGCTCAACGCCCGCGTCGCCCGCTACCCGAAGCCCTACGTCGCCCTCATGGACGGCATCGTGATGGGCGGCGGCGTGGGGATCTCCGCGCACGGCTCCGTCCGCGTCGTCACCGAACGCTCCCGGGTCGCCATGCCCGAGACCGGCATCGGCTTCGTCCCCGACGTCGGCGGCACCTACCTGCTCGGCCGCGCCCCCGGCGAACTCGGCACCCATCTCGCCCTCACCGGCAGCCACGTCGGCGCCGCCGACACGATCCTCACGGGCCTCGCCGACGCCTGCGTGCCCTCCTCCGAACTCCCCGCCCTGGCCCGCGACCTGACGGAGCTGCCGGCCGGGGAGGCACTCGCCCGCCACGCCGTCGCGCCGCCCGCCGGCGTCCTCGACGGACAGCGGGAGTGGATCGACGCCTGCTACACCGCCCCGACCGTCGAGGAGATCGTCGAGCGCCTCTTCGACACCGGCGTGCCCGCCGCCAAGGAGACGGCCGAGACCCTCCTCGGGCGCTCCCCGGCCGCCCTCAAGGCGACCCTGGCCACCCTCCGCCGCTCCCGCGCCCTCGCCACCCTCGAAGAGGTCCTCGACCTGGAGTACCGCGTCTCCCGCGCGGCCCTCACCACCCCCGACCTCGTCGAGGGCATCCGTGCCCAGGTCGTCGACAAGGACCGCGACCCCCGCTGGACCCCGGCCACCCTCGCCGAGGTCACGGAGGCCGACGTCGCCCGCTACTTCGCCGCGCCGGACGACGGCGACCTCGGCCTGGCCGCCGCGTCCGCCGGCCAGGGGGCGCGAGGCGGCGCGTGACCACGAACACCTCCTTCCAGCCCGTCCTCGACCGCATCGCCGAGGAGATCGCGGAGCTCGCCGACCGGGGCGCCCCGGCCGACTACATCCCGGCCCTCGCGGCCGGCGACCCGCGCGACTTCGGCATGGCCGTGGCGGAACTCGACGGCACGGTCTACGGGGTGGGGGACTGGCGCCGCCCCTTCTCCACGCAGTCCGTCACCAAGGTCTTCACCCTCGCGCTCGCCCTCGCCGGGGAGGGCGAGGCGCTCTGGACCCACGTCGGCCGGGAACCCTCCGGCGACCCGTTCAACTCCCTCGTCCAGCTGGAGTACGAACACGGCATCCCGCGCAACCCGTTCATCAACGCCGGCGCCCTCGTCGTCACCGACCGGCTGCACCGCCTGACCGGCGACGCCTCCGGGAACCTGCTCGCCTTCCTGCGCGCCGAGAGCGGCAACCCCGACCTCGCCTTCGACGCCGGCGTCGCCGCCTCCGAGGCCGCCCACGGCGACCGGAACGCGGCCCTCGCCCACTTCATGGCCTCCTACGGCAACATCACGGGCCCCGTCCCCGAGCTGCTGCGCGAGTACTTCCGCCAGTGCTCCCTGGAGGCCTCCTGCGCCGACCTGGCCCTCGCCACCGGCTTCCTGGCCCGGCACGGACTCCGCGCGGACGGCAGCCGTCTGCTGACCCGCAGCCAGGCCAAGCAGGTCAACGCCGTCATGCTCACCTGCGGCACCTACGACGCGGCCGGCGACTTCGCCTACCGCGTGGGACTCCCCGGCAAGAGCGGCGTCGGCGGAGCCGTCGTCGCCGTCGTCCCGGGCCGCTGCACCCTGTGCGTCTGGAGCCCGGGTCTGGACAGCCGGGGCAACTCGGTGGCGGGAGTGGCCGCGCTCGACCGCTTCACGACCATCACGGGCCTGTCGGTCTTCTGACGGGAGCCCGCCTCCCCGGCGGTCGGCGCGGCCGGTTCCTCGACGGTCAGCGGGGCCAGTCGGGGGCCGGGTCCTCGTCGAGGAGGGGCCGGAGGGCGCCCACGACCGCGCCGACGCACACGTCGCGCAGCTCGACGCGCGTACAGGTCTCGTGGGTCAGCCAGTCCACGCACAGCACCTGCACGAAGACCAGCCAGCTCTTCAGGACGCCCGACACGGCCGCCCGCGTCCGGTCGTCGGCGAGCGGCAGCACACCGAGCAGGCGCTCGCGCAGGGCGTCCAGTTCGTCGGTGATGATCGTCTGGACGAGGAGGTCGCCGGCGAGGACGCGGTTCGCCGCGAGGACCGTGTTGCGGTTCGCCGCGAAGTACTCGATGTGCGCGTCCAGGCCCTGCGTCAGCTGTTCGACCAGGGTGTCGGCGGGGTCGAGCCGCGTCTTCGCGAGCAGCTGCGCGGAGACCTCCCGGTAGAGCGCGGCGAAGAGGTCCCGCTTGTTGGGGAAGTGCTGGTAGAGCAGCGCCCGGGAGACCCCGGCCCGCTCGGCGACCTCCTCCATTCGCACCTCGTCGTACGGCAGCGCGGCGAAGAGGCGTGCGGCGACGTCCAGGAGCTGGGCGCGGCGTTCGGCGGGGCTGAGGCGTCTGCGGGGCGGCACCCCGCCATGGTACTTGACATGTGTCCAGTAAGCGGCCGTACGCTGACGGGCACCGCTACTAGATGTGTGTCTACTGGATGGGGGCCCTGCACATGACCAGAGCCAAGGCGCTTCGGGGACTCGCCCGGACCATGGGGTACGCCTGCGTGGCGATCGGCCTCTTCCACGTCCTGCTCGGCAACGCCGCGATTCCGGGCGCCACGTCCGCGGGGCCCACGGTCGACAGCCTCGGCCGGTTCCTCGGAGCGATCTTCGCCGGATACGGCCTCGCCTGGCTCTGGGCGGCACGACGGTCGCCCGTCCCCGCCGCGGCCGTGCGGGGCCTCACCGCCGTCTTCCTGCTGGGAGCCCTCGGACGGCTGCTCTCCCTCGCCGTCGAAGGGCGGCCGCACTGGTTCCAGCTGGCGCTCGCCGCCCTCGAACTCGCCCTCTCCCCGCTGCTGTTCCGGCTGGCGGACGCGGACGAACGGGCCGCGGACGAACGGGCCGCGGGCGAGGCCGCCGTCTGACGGGGAGGCGGAGGCTCAGTCCCGGCGCCGGGGCCCGCCGCCGAGCGCCGCGGGCTCGCCCAGGGCCCCGGCCGCCGTCCGCCAGGCCTCGGTCACGGCCCCGTGCGCGAGCTCCGTCGCGGCGGCCACGTCGTCGGGCAGCCGCAGCGGCGCGCCGATGTGGACGTGCAGACACGGCCTGCGGACCGGCGCGGTCAGCACCCCGGCGAGCTGCTTCGCCCGCCCGCCGGAGGTGATCCGCCGGGCCCCGGCCTGACCGATCGGCACGACCGGCGCCCCCGTCGCCCGCGCGAGCCGCGCGAGACCGGTGCGGAACGCCTCCGGCGGGTTCTCGGCGGCGTCCCGGCGCGGCGGGATGCGCCCCTCCGCGTACAGCATCACGTGCCGCCCAGAGGCGAGCGCGACCGCCGCGTGGTCCAGGGCCGCCGCGGCGTGCGCCGAGCCGCGGTGCACGGGGACGTGCCCCTCGCGGGTCAGTGCCCGGCCGAGGACCGGGATCCGCCAGAGCCCCGAGGTGGCGAGCAGGACGGGCTCGACGGCCAGCCGTCCGCGGAGCGCTGCGAGCACGAGCGCCGGGTCGGCGAGCGACGTGTGGTTCACGACGAGGATGCTGCCCGGCTCGACACGGGCCCCGGGGTCCGAGGTGACGGTCAGTCGCCCGAAGAACGGGACGACGCGGGCGGCGAGACGACTGAGCACGGGAAGCCCCCTGGCTCCGAGGCGGAACGGTGACGGAACCATCGTCCGGGGGCGCCGCGGCCCGGACATGAGCGCTCGTACTCAACCACCGGGCGCGCCCCCGTACTCAACCGCACTCCGCACTCCGTCTAGGCTGAGGCCTGACAGGGGATCACGGGCGACGGGGAGGGGCGGCACGATGAGCGGTCCCGTACGCCGACTCGCGGCCCTCGTGCCCGCGGTGCTCTGCGTGCTCTGGTCCTTGCTGCTGACCCCGGCGCCTGACGCACCGACGCCCGGCGCGCCGGCGCGTGACGCCCGGGCGGCGGCCGCGTCCGCGCGGGACCTCCCGGCGAGCACCGCTCACCGAGCGGACCCGGGGGAGCCGCGCTTCGCGCCCGCCGCCGTCGTGGGGCGACCGGCCGCCGTCGAGAACCCCGTACGGATCCCCGTACCGCCCGTCGCCCCGGCCGTCGCGTCGGCCGACCCCTCCGTACCCGCGCGCGGTCTCCTCGAAGGCGAGCCGCGCCGCGAGCGGGCGCCGCCCGGCGGTCCCCGCGGCCCGCGCGAGCCGCGCGGTCCACCCTCCACCCGGCACGGCTGACGTCACCCCGCGTCGCCGTCCGGGCCCTCGACGTGCCCGCGGACGGCCCTCGACGCGCATCCGACCGCACGTCCCCGCACGGACCACGGGCGCCCTTCATCGAGGCGGCGCCCGCCGAGCCGTGCGCCCGCCCGTGGAGACCCCATGTCCTCTCGTGCCTCGCTCCGGCGCGCGCTCCTCGCGCTCGCCGTCGTCGCGCTCTCCCTCTGGATCACCCTCACCACCCCGCCCCGCCTCGGACTCGACCTGCGCGGCGGCACCCGCATCGTCCTGCAGACCGAGGACGGACCCACCACCCGCGCCGACGCCGCCGCCACCGACCGCGCCCTGGAGGTGCTCCGCAAGCGCGTGGACGGCCTCGGCGTCGCGGAGCCGTCCCTCGTCCGCTCCGGCGAACGGCGCATCGTCGTCGAACTGCCGGGCCTGCGCGACCCGCGCCGGGCGGCCGAGACCATCGGCCGTACCGCGCAGCTCACCTTCCACGCCGTCACCGGAGCGGCCCGGGGGCCGGCCGGACCGGCCGCCGCCGACGGGACGCGCGTCCTGGCCGACCCCGACACCCCCGGCGGCTTCCTCGCCCTCGCCGCGCCCGCCCTCACCGGCGACGGCGTCAAGAGCGCCGAGGCCGTCCTCGACACCGCGACCGGCCGGGGCTGGACCGTCGACCTCGCCTTCCGTGACCACGCGGCCGACGGCTGGGCACGGCTGACCGGCGCCGCCGCCTGCGCCGCCCCGGCGGACCCGGCGCGCCGGGTCGCGATCGTCCTCGACGACCGGATCGTCTCCGCGCCCGGCATGCAGGCCGGCGTGGACTGCGGGGCGGGCATCGGCGGCGGCTCCGCGCAGATCACCGGCGGCTTCTCCGCGCGAGAGGCCCGCGACCTCGCGGCGCTCGTCCAGGGCGGCGCGCTGCCCGTGCCGGTGACCACGGTCGAGCAGAGCACCGTGGGCCCGACGCTCGGCGCCGAGGCGATCCGGGCCAGTGCCCTGGCCGCCGCCATCGGCCTGGCCTGCACGGGGCTCTTCGTGATCGTCGTCTACCGGCTCCTCGGAGTCCTCGCCACGATCGCCCTGCTGCTGTACGGGCTGGTCTCGTACGCCGCCGTCGTCGCCCTGGGCGCCACCCTCACCCTGCCCGGCCTCGCCGGCTTCGTCCTCGCCGTCGGCATCGCCGTCGACGCGAACGTCCTGGTCTTCGAACGGGCCAGGGAGGAGTACGCGTCGCTCGGCCGGGCCGCCGGGCGGGATCTGCGGCGGCCGGTCGCGACGGCGTTCGACCGGGTGTGGAGCGCGGTCGCGGACTCGCACGTCACCACCCTGCTCGCGGCCGGCCTGCTGTTCGCCCTCGCCACGGGACCCGTCAAGGGCTTCGGCGTGACGCTCGCGATCGGCGTCCTCGCCTCCCTGGTCACCGCCATGGTGATCACCCGGCTCCTCGCCGACCTGACGCTGGGCCTGCCCGCCGTCCGCAGGCGGCCGGCGGTGACCGGGATGGCCGCGCTCGGCAGGCTGCGGACCCGGCTGACCCGCCGGGTGCCCCGTCTGATGGCGAACCGGCGCCGCTGGCTGACCGGATGCGCCGGACTGCTGCTCGTGGCCCTCGCCGGAATCGGCGTGCGGGGCGTGGAGTTCGGCGTCGAGTTCACCGGCGGCCGGGTCGTCCGGTACACCGCCGAGCGGCCGGTGGACGCGGACGCGGCCCGTACGGCCGTCGTGGGCACCGGTTTCCCCGACGCCGCCGTGCAGACCACCGGCGACGGCGACGTCTCGGTGCGCGTCCGGGAGACCGGGGACGGCGAACAGCGGGAGATCCGGGAGGCGCTCACCCGGGTCGCGGGCCCGGTGGAGGTGGAGCGGGACGACCTGATCGGCCCGAGCCTGGGCGGAGAGCTGCGCACCCACGCCCTCCTCGCGCTCGGCCTCGCCGTGGCGGCGCAACTGGCCTATCTGAGCCTGCGGTTCCGCTGGACGTACGCGACGGCGGCCGTGGCGGCGATGACCCAGGACGTGGTGCTCGTGGTCGGCCTGTTCGCGTGGCTGGGCAAGCCGGTGGACAGCGTCTTCCTGGCCGCGCTGCTCACCGTCGTCGGCTACTCGGTCAACGACTCCGTCGTCGTCCTCGACCGGCTGCGGGAGCTGCGCCGCCGGGGCGGGGGAGTGGGGCTCGCGGACCTCGCCGACCGTGCGGTGGCCCAGACCCTGCCCCGTACGGTCAACACGGGAATGGGGGCGCTCTTCGTCCTGGTGGCGCTCGCGGTGCTGGGCGGGGACTCGCTCACCGACTTCTCCGTCGCGCTGCTCGCGGGCGTCGTCCTCGGCATGGCGTCCACGGTGTTCACGGCGATGCCGCTGGCCGTCGCCCTGGAGACCCGCCACCCGGCGCCGGCCGCCCCCGCGCCGCGCCGGAGCGGCGCGGGGGCGGTGGTCTGACGGAGACGGCCCGTCGCCCCTCTCCGTACGATCCGTACGAGGGGGCGACGGGCCGCGCCGACCGGTCGTCAGGAGTGGTCGAACCAGGAGAGGGCCGCGATCCGCCAGCCGTCCGGCGTCCGGACGAACTGGAGCGTCTTGGTGCCCTCGCCCTCGTAGGGCTTCCCGTCGAAGACCCCGGACTTGCGGTAGGTGCCGAACCGGGAGGCGATGTCGCCCTCGATCCGCGTCTCCTCGGAGGTCTCCCACTCGGAGAACCCGACGAGCCGTCCGTCGGAGAGCAGCCGCTCGCGCGGTGCGATGAACTCCTCCACGGAGTACGCGGTGAACGTGGGGGCGGTGCAGACGATGACCCCCTGGGGCAGCACGAGCCGCCGGATCCGGTCCACGTCGGCGGCCTTGCCATCCCGGTTGTCGAAGGCGCCGTAGAACTCGGCGGTCACCCGGTCAATTTCGGTCTTGGACATGACACGACCCTACGCCTCGCCGGACGGCCCCCCGGCGGCTCCGGTCACGGCGTCCAGTAGTTGTGGACCTGGTGGATCTCGGGCTGGGGGCCCTGGGGGAGGCCCATCTCCTCGGCCAGCGGCATCACGAGGCCCATGAACTTCTGCATGTCCTGCTCCGACTCCCACAGGTCGTGGATCACCAGGCCCGAGCCGGTCGACACACAGGCGTGGGACAGACAGCCCTGGAAGGTGTTGCCGGGCAGCGCCTGCAGCTTGCCGTTCAGGGCGTCGTACTGGTCGGTCGTCACGCCCGGCAGCTCGCTCTTCACCAGAATCGCCATCGAGATCTCCTTCACGGATCGGCCCTCCGCACCGCCGCCGTGACGGTGCGTGTCGGGATCAGGACGCACCGTACCCGCGAGGGCGGCGGCAGGGGTGCGACCCGCCCCTGCGGGCTCCGTCGTGTCGCCGCCGACGGGGAGGCGGTCGGCGAGGAGGCGGTCGACGGGGGAGCGGCCGCCGGGCGTGCGGGGCGTCAGCCGTGCGGGGCCGTCAGGCGAGCTCCGCCTCGATCAGGTCGGCGGCGCGGGACGTGCCGCCCTCGCGGGCCATCGAGTCCTGGATCTCCCGCGCGCGGCGCGCCACTTCGGGGTCGTCGACGAGCGCGAGCACGGCCTCCCGCAACCGCTCGGGGGTGACCTCCTCCATGGGCAGGTGCCGTGCCACGCCCAGGGACTGGAGCATGTCGGCGTTCCCGAACTGGTCGACGGCCTGCGGCACGGCCACCATGGGCGTGCCGGTGGCGAGCCCCTCCTGGCTGCCGCCCGCGCCCGCGTGGGTGACGAACGCGTCGGCCTGGCGCAGGATCGCCAACTGGGGGACCCAGGAGTGCGCTTCCACGTTCGGCGGCAGCGCGCCCAGTTCGGCGGGGTCGACGAACCTGCCGATCTGCAGGACGACGTGCCAGCCCGGCAGGCCGGCGAAGGCCTCGACGCAGTCCCGGTAGAAGCCGGGCTGCTTGGTGAAGGAGGAGCCGAGGGAGACGAGGAGCACCCGCTCCGCCCCCTCCGGCCGTCGCCACTCGCCCTGTTCGGCGCGGGTGCCCTGGCAGGCGCCGACGAAGGTGTGGACGGACTCGTCGACCCGGTCGGCGTGCGGCTGGAGGGCCCGGGGGATGAGGACGATCGCGCGGCGCGGGCGGGCGACGAACCGGTCGGGGTGGGTGTCGATCCCGTGCTCGCCGAGCCACTCCTCGAAGCGCGCGTAGTACGCCTTGCCGCGCGGCGAGGCCTTGAGCTCGGCGAGCATCGGCTCGGCGACCTCCTCCTCGTACCCCTCCCACGGCACCAGGTTCGGCCAGAGCGAGACGGCGGGCACGCCCCAGGTATGGGCGAGGACGGGGGCCGGATAGGAGGTGATGTCGTGGAGCACGAGGTCCGGCCGGTCCCCGTCGAAGGCCTCGGCGAGCTGGGGCAGAGCCTGTGTCGCGTCGGCGAGGAACGGTTCGAGGTTGTCGATCAGTTCGGTGCCCCAGGCGTCCGGGTCGTCGTCGGTCGGCAGCGTGGAGGTGTAGACGACGGGGGTCGCCCCCGTCTCCGCGACCTTCTCGGCGAAGGACGCGGGGACGGCGTAGCTGACGCGGTGACCCCGGGCGACGAGCTCGCGGATGACCTCCAGGCTCGGGTTCACGTGGCCGTGGGCGGCGATGGAGAACATGGCGATGTGCGCGGGGGAGGTGGTGGTCATGACGACTACCATAGGCGAGACGATACGTATCGTCTATTTGTTTGCGCGGAGGGCCGGCGGCGTCCAGTCGGCGTGCCGCAGGATGGCGCGCAGGGTCGCCCGGTCCGGCGCCGCCCGCAGGACCGTGTTGCGCACGGAGACGGCGACCGGATGCGAGAGCTGCTGGCCCATCCGGCCCGCCTGACGGGCGGCCCGGGCGACGGACTGGCTGCGCGGACGCCGCTCGGCGTCGTACCGGGCCAGCGCCGCGCCGACCTCCGACGCGCCGGCCAGCGCGGCGGCCAGTGACACCGCGTCCTCCAGTGCCTGGCAGGCGCCCTGTCCGAGGTTCGGGGTCATGGCGTGGGCGGCGTCCCCGAGCAGGGCGACCCGGCCGGAGACGAAGGTCGGCAGGGGGGTGGCCAGTTCGTGGATGTCGTGGTGCAGCACGGCCTCGGGGCGGGTCGCCGCGAGCAGGGACGGGATCGGCTCGTGCCACTCCCGGAAGCGGCGGCGCAGGACGGCCAGGGGGTCCGGATGGCGCACGCCCGGAGGGGAGTTGAGCACGGCGTGCCACTCGGCCCGGCCGTCGGTGAAGGCGATGTGCCCGAACTCGGCGCCCCGGCCCCAGGTCAGCTCGAAGTCGGTCGCCAGCGGTACGGGGGCCTCGGTGACGGCGCGCAGGACGGTGGACCCGCTGTACGCCGGTCCCGGGTGGCCGGGGAACAGCAGCCGGCGCAGCGCGCTGTTCACGCCGTCGGCGGCCACCACCAGGTCCGCTTCCCGCACCCCCTCCCCGGTGACCACCCCCACCCGGTCGGGGGCCGTCAGGTCCAGGGAGGTCACCCCCGCCCCGACAGCCAGGCACTCGGCGGGGAGCGCCTCGCGCAGCAGCCGGTGCAGGACGGCCCGCGGGATCCCGACGATCGGCGTGCCGAGCGCCCGCTCCAGGGCGGCCCCGTCCATCCGGGCCAGCCAGCCGCCGCCCGGGACGCGGGTGCCGCCGGTGTACTGGGGCCGGGCGGCCTCGCGCACCCCCGCGCCGATCCCGAGCGCGTCCAGGGCGCGGATGCCGTTGGCGTGGAGGGAGATGCCCGCCCCGGCGTCCCCGAGGGCGGTGGCGCGTTCGAGGACGGTCACCTCCCAGCCGACCCGTCGCAGTCCGATCGCCGCCGCGAGGCCGCCGATCCCGCCGCCGACCACCACCGCGTTGCCGCCGTCCATGCCGGATGTCCCTTCCACGGTTCTTCTACGGATGTAGAAGAACCGTACTCCCCCTCTCTACAGGTGTAGAAAGGGGGGATGCCCGCCTCTTCCGCCGCCCGTCGTGCCCTCCTCGCCGACACGGCCATCGACGTCCTCGCCGAGCACGGCATGCGCGGGCTCACCCACCGCGCGGTCGACCGGGCCGCCGGCCTGCCGCCCGGTACGACCTCCGCGTACCACCGCACCCGGCAGTCGCTCCTGACCGCGCTCGTGAGCCGCCTCGTCGAACGCGACCAGGCCGAGATCCAGGAGGCGGGCCGACGGGCCGGAGCGCCCCGCGACGCCGAGGAACTCGTCGCCGGACTCACGGCGTTCACCGCGCTCCGGCTCACCGGGGAAGGCCGCCGCCGTTCCCTCGCGCGCTACGCGTGCGCCCTGGAGAGCGTGCACCACCCCGAGTTGCGGGAGATCCTCGTCCCGCGCGACAACGCGGCCCGGCGCTCCGTCGAGGAGTTCCTCGCGGCCCAGGGCCTCGAAGACGCCCGCGGGCGCGCGGTCACCCTGCTCACCTGCGTGGACGGCCTGGTCTTCGACCGCCTGGTCAACGGCGGGACCGTCCCCGCCGAGGAGGTCCGCCGGCTGGTGGCGGCCGCGCTGCGGCAGGGGTGAACCCGGGGCGACCGGCCGGTGAAGCCTTTTCCGGGGGGCCCGGCACCCTCGCGCCCATGGGGTGTGCATGTCAAGATGCGGTCGGCTCCCGCCCACCGACCCAGGGGGACGCAGTTGAAGACACAGGCGTACGCCACCAGGGGCACGCTCGCCCTCGCCGGCGCCCTCGCGCTGATCATCGCCCTGCCGGGCAGCGCGCTCGCCGCACCACCCACCGCCCTGCCCGCCCACGCCGACGTCCTGGAACAGACCTTCCAGCCGGCCTACGACTACGACACCGACGGCTGCTACCCCACCCCGGCCATCGGCCCCGACGGGACGCTCAACGGCGGCCTCAACCCCTCCGGCGCCCTCAACGGCCAGTGCCGTGACGCCTCCGACCTCACCAACACCAACGGGTACGCGCGCGCGAAGTGCAACAACGGCTGGTGCGCGATCATCTACGGCCTCTACTTCGAGAAGGACCAGGCGCTGCCCGGCAGCAGCCTCGGCGGACACCGCCACGACTGGGAGCACGTCGTGGTCTGGGTGCAGAACGACCAGGCCCAGTACGTCTCCACCTCCGCCCACGGCGACTTCGACGTCTACGGCCGCGACCGGATCCGCTGGGACGGCACCCACCCGAAGGTCGTCTACCACAAGGACGGCATCGGCACCCACTGCTTCCGCCCGGCGAACTCCAACGACGAACCGCCCGAGAACCACCAGCACACCTGGCAGTTCCCCGGCCTGGTCGGCTGGAACGGCTACCCCGCGGGCATCCGCGAGAAGCTCGTCCAGGCCGACTTCGGCAGCGCGGTCTTCGGCCTCAAGGACGGCAACCTCGCCTCCCACCTGGCCAAGGCGAAGCCGGCCGGCATCCCCTTCGATCCGTACGCCTGACCGGCCGGTCCCACCCGTGCGGCGCGGACCGATCACGAAGGGATGAACCTGCCCCGATGCCGCCCCGCCGTCCTCGGCGGGGCGGCACCCTGCTGACGTGCGAAAAGAAGACAAAAAGGTCGTTCCCGGGCAGCGGGGTGCCGTGCCCGGCCCCGGCCGGGCCAGGGCTCCCCGGGTCCCCGGGAACGTACCGACGGACCGGACGCGCCCTCGCGACCCTTCCGTCGAGGAACGCCTCCGCTACCGGTTCGACGCCGTCCTCACCCGTGGCACCGCCGCACTCTGCGGCTGGCTGGCCCTCGTCTGCCTCGCCCTCGTCGTCCCCGTCAGCACCGCCCTCGTCTGGACCGACCGGCACGCCCCCGCCTCCCTCGGCTCCAGGATCGCCGCGGTGTGGCGCAACACCGGACAGACCATGCGCCTCGGCGGCGAGGTCGGCCCCCCGCTGCGCGTCGCCCTGACCGTGCTCCTCGCCCTCATCGCGCTCGTCTACGTCTCCACCCTGGTCAGCCTCATCACCACCGGCCTCACCGACCGCCTCATCGCCCTCAACCGAGGCCACGCCAGGATCCTGGAGAACGGACACACCGTCGTGCTCGGCTGGTCCGAACAGACCCCCACCGTCCTCTCCGAACTCGTCGCCGCCCGCACCGACCGCCGCCGCCGGATCATCGCGGTCCTCGCCGACCGCGACAAACCCGCCATGGAGGAGGAGCTCCGCGCCTCCGTCGGTGCCACGGGCCGCACCAGGATCCTCTGCCGCACCGGCCGGCCCACCGACCCCGCCGCCCTCGCACGTGTGAGCCCGGCGACCGCGGACTGCGTCCTCGTCCTGCCCCGCGACGACCCCCGTGACGACGCCGAGGTCGTCAAGACCCTGCTGTCCCTCTCGGCGGCCGTGGAGGAGACGGAGCCCGTACGCGTCGTCGCCGCCGTACGCGACGACCGCCACCTCGCCGCCGCCCGCCTGGCCGCGGGACCCGGCGCCACCGTCCTCGACACGGACGACATCGCGGCACGCCTCCTCGTCGACTGCGTACGACAGCCCGGCCTCTCCCTCGTCCACCAGGAACTCCTCGACTTCGCCGGACACGAGTTCCACATCCTCCGGGAACCGACGCTGTCCGGCCGCACCTTCGACGAGGCCGCCCGCGCCTGCCCGGTGTCGACCGCCGTCGGCATCGTCCACGGCGACGGCACCGTCGCGCTCAACCCGCCCCGCCCCACCCCGCTGCTCGCCGACGACACCCTCCTCGTGATCGCCGAGGACGAGCACGCGACCCGCCTGTCGGCCACCCCCACGCCCTACGACCCGACCGCGCTCACCCACGCCCCGCCCGAGACCCCCCGGCGCCCCGAGCACGTCCTCCTCCTCGGGTGGAACCGCCGGGCACCCCGGATCGCCGCCCGGCTCGCGGGCCGCACCCCGCCCGGCTCCTCCCTCGACGTCCTGGCCGAAGCTCGCACCGCTACCCTCACCGGCATCCGGACCGTCACCGAAGCCGTCGGCGGGCGCATGGCGGTGCTCCACCGGCCCGGCGACCCCGCGCTGGGCGGGACCACGGACGCGTTGGACCTCGACCGGTACGACGCGGTGATCGTGCTCGGCCCCGACCACCGGCCCGGCCGCGCCGACCCGGACGACCGGACCCTCGTCACCCTCCTCCACCTGCGGGCCGGACGACGGACGAGCGGCCGACCCCTCCCCGTCGTCACCGAGCTGACCGACGACCGCAACCGGCTCATCGCACCGCCGCTCCCCGGCGCCGACCACGTCGTCAGCGGCAGGCTCATCGGACTCCTGATGAGCCAGATCTCCCAGAACCCCCACCTCACCGCTGTGTTCGAGGAACTCCTCGGCCCGGACGGCAACACCCTCCACCTCCGCCCGGCGGCCCACTACGTCCACACCGGACGCACCACGTCCTTCGCCACCGTCGTCGAATCGGCCGCCCGCCAGGGCGCCTGCGCCATCGGCTACCGCTCCACGACCGCCCCCGGCCACGGACTGCGCGTCAACCCGCCCAAAGCGCACGTCCGGTACTGGCATCCGGACGACCAGATCGTGGTCATCGCACCCGGACCGGCCTGACGGCGGCGCACGGCGGCGGCCTTCCCGGCGCCGGCGGCGACCACGGGCTGCCCGCCCGTGGGAAGTGCGACCGCTTCGCCGAGTACCGGAACAGCGGCCCCGGCGCCGGACCGGCCGGTGCCGAACGACCGCGGCTGACGGACGCCCGGGCCGCCGCCCGGGAACACCGCGCACCGGCTCGGAAACCGGACCCCATGGCGGGCTGACAGGCCTACGCGGCCGGTACGAGGGGCTTCCTCGCCTCGATCAGGGTCCGCGCGGAGTGCGCCACGAACGGCCCCTCCGCGCGGATCCGCGCGTCGAGCTCGCGCAGCCGGGACAGTCGGTCCTCCACCGTGAACCCCGGCACGATCCAGACGACCTTCCGCAGGAACCAGACGACGGCGCCGATGTCGTGGAACTCCATGCGCAGCCGCTCCGAGCGCAGGTCCACGACGTCGAGCCCGGCGGCGCGCGCCCCGGCGGCCTCGTCGTCGGGACGGCGGTGCCGGGCCGCCTCGGGCTGCGGCCCGAGGAACCACTCGACCAGCTCCCACACACTGGCGGGGCCCACGTGCTGGGCGAAGTAGGCGCCGCCCGGCCGCAGGACGCGCGCGATCTCCGCCCACCACACGGTGGCCGGGTGCCGGCTGGTGACGAGGTCGAAGGCGGCGTCGCCGAACGGCAGCGGCGGCTCGTCGGGATCGGCGACGACCACCACCCCCCGGGGATGGAGCCGCGCGGTGGCCCGCGCGACGTTCGGCGGCCACGACTCGGTCGCCGCCATCGTCGGCGGCAGCACCGGGACCCCGTCCAGGACCTCGCCGCCGCCCGTCTGGACGTCGAGCCCGGCCGAGACGGCCGCCAGCCGCTCGCCGAGGAGCCGCTGATAGCCCCAGGAGGGCCGTTCCTCGCTCGCCCGCCCGTCGAGCCAGGAGAAGTCCCAGCCGTCGACCGGGGCTTCGGAGGCTTCCGCGACGAGCTCTTCGAAGGTGCGTGTCATCCCCTCATGATCACGGGAGCCGGCGGACCCCGCACCCCTGTTTCACCCGACCGCCGGGCCTGGCGAGAACGACCACCGTGGACGGGGCCCACCGGGCCGCGCGGGCCGAGCTCCTGGCCGGGCTGCGGCTCGTCCGGGTCGCCGCGACCTCGCCACCGGCGACTTCCCGCAGCTGCGCGGCCACTGCCTGGCCCACTGCACCTCGGACCCGGTCTTCCGGGCACGCCTCGCCAAGACCCCCGAGGAGGACCCGCGCGCCGCCGTCCTGGAACGGGCGGGGATCTTCGCCCTGCGGCCCGTCACGGGGTACGGCGTGCCCGGGCCGCGAGGGAGGTGACGCGGCGGCGGCGCTCCGCACGCATGCGCGTGTGCCGGTCCAGCTCCTCCATCAGCCGCCGGCCGCGGTGCCCCGGATCGATCTCGTCGAGGACCCGGTCGATCTCGGCGAGCAGCGCGCCGTACAGCTGCCAGCGCTCCGGATCGTGCGCCGCCTCGTCCTTCAGCAGCCCGGCGGCGTGGTCACGGGCGGCCCGGGCCGCCCCGAGCTCCTCACCGAGGCGGTCCTCGGCCGTCTCCGCTCCGGCGCTCGAATGCGAGGTGACGAGGTCGGCGAAGCTCACGAGGGTGTCCGCCAGGTGCCGCAGCGTCTCCCGGAGGGCCAGGCCCGTCTCCCGCCGCACGAGCGGGTTCCCCTCCCGCTCCTTCGCGAGGTCGGTCAGGGAACGGGCGAGGACGCGCAGCACCACCGCGCAGATCTCCAGGGTGTCGAGGCCTGTGCGCAGCACGATGCGGTGGAGCAGCCCCTCCTTCACCCGCGGGTTCAGCCGGAGGCTGTCCTCCGCCTGCCGCAGTGCCGCGTCGACGTCGGCGACGTCGTTGTCGAGGCGCCGTGCCTCGTGCAGCCGCGCCGCGGCCCGCTCGAAGGGGGCGGGGGAGATCTCCTCCGGGACCGGCGCGTGCTCGGGCCGCGCCTCCGGGGCCGCGAGCTCCTCGCCGATGTCCAGGAGCAGCCGGCGCATCCGCCGGGCCAGGTCGACGATCGAGTCCCCGGCGGTGTCCACCCAGACCGGCGGCACGAGCACGACGTTGAAGAGCAGGCCCACGACCGCGCCGATCAGCGTCTCCAGGACGCGGTCCCACGCGGTGTCGGTCACCTGCGTGACGCCGAGGACCAGCATCGCGCTGATGGCCACCTCGGGAACGAACTCCTCCACCTTGACGAACCGGCCCACGACCAGCGACGCCAGGATGATCAGCGCGAGGCTCCACCAGGTGAGCCCGACGAGCACGCTGAACGCGATGGCGATGAGGACGCCGACGACGACGGAGTTCACCCGCCGCAGGCTCGTCGTGAGCGTCGAGTACAGCGTCACCTGTACGACCAGCAGGGCGGTCAGCGGGGCGGTCAGCGGCGCCGGCTCCGAACTGAGCCGGAGCGCGACGACGTACGAGATCGTGGCGGCGGCGGTGGAGCGCAGAGTCTGCACCACCACCGGGTCCCGACCCCATCGCTGCCACCACTTCCATCGGCGCCACGGGTGCGGCATGGCGTATTCCTCCTCCGGTGGTCGCGGACCTGTGGACGCCTGCCCGCCCCGAGGCCATCGAATCGCGACGCCCCGCCGAGAGGGCGCGTCGGCGCGCCGGTGATCCCGGTGAATCCTCGCGGGACCGCCGTTTCGTACGGAGCGGTACGGGCATCCGCCTTCGCGCGGCGCGGCCGGGGACGCGACGGCACGGCGGCACAACCCCGGGTCCCCACCCGAGGGTTACACTCCTCCGCCCTGTTCGATCACGTTCTGGAGACATCCGAGATGGCATCACCCCTGCGCGTCCTGATCCACGGCGGAGGCATCGGCGGCCTCACCCTCGCCACCGCTCTGGCCCGGCGCGGCCACACCGTGGAGGTGGCCGAGATCCGCGAGGAGCTCGACGCCCTCGGCGTGGGCATCATCCAGCCGTCCAACGCCCTGCATGTGATGCGGGAGCTCGGAGTGCTCGACGACTGCCTCGCGGCGGGATTCGCCTGGGAGGTCCTGACGATCGCCGACCCGGCGGGGAACACGCTGGCGCGGATACCCCAGCCCCGCATGGACGGCCTGCCGGCCGCCAACGGCATTCCGCGGCCCGCCCTCGCCGGGGTCCTCGGCGACGCCGCCGTCGCCGCCGGCGCCAAGGTCCGCCTCGGAGTGACCGTCACCGGACTCGACGACGACGGCACGGGCGTCACCGTCGCGCTCTCCGACGGCTCCGGCGACCGCTGGGACCTGGTCGTCGGCTTCGACGGCATCGGCTCCCCGCTCCGGACCCGCCTCTACGGCGACCGGTACGCGCCCGCGTACACCGGATTCGCCAACTGGCGCGTGACCGTGCCCCGGCACCCCGACGTCCGGGGCGTGGTCATGGCCACGGCGGGCCGGGAGGCGAAGGCCCTGCTCACCCCGATCACGGACGAACTGATGTACCTGGGCGCCGTGTTCGCCGAGGCCGAGGACCACCGGCCGGACCCCGGGCGCGCCCACGAGCAGCTCGCCGAGCGGCTCGCGGTCTTCTCCGGCCCCGTCGCCGAGGCGCTCCGCGCGGTCACCGACCCCGCGGCCGTGGTGTACTCCCGCATCTCCCAGGTGACGGTCGAGGAACCGTGGCACGTGGGCCGGGTGGTGCTGGCCGGCGACGCCGCCCACGCCTCCACCCCGCACCTCGCGCAGGGAGCGGCGATGGCCGTCGAGGACGCCCTCGTCCTCGCCGAGTCCCTGGACGCGGCGGGCTCGGTCCCCGAGGCCCTGGAGGCCTGGGAGGCGCGCCGCCGGCCCCGCGCCCTGTGGGTGCAGGCCATGTCCCGGGCGGTCCTCAAGCAGGAGATGGGCGCGCCCACGACCCCCGAGGAGGACGCGCTCCTGGAGATCGGCGTCCCGGGAGCCGCCCACGTCCTGGTGAAGCCCTACTAGGACCTCCGGGGGCCGGGCACCCGAGCGCCCGGCCCCCCGCTCCCAGGGGCCCCCGCTCCCCGGCCCCCCTGCTCGCCGGCCCCCCGCTCCCCGGACGGCCCGGAAACCGGCTCCGGGCCCGGTCGTGACGACCCGTCGGAAGCCTCGCGCGACGCCGTCCCCGAGGCGTTGTCAGTGGGCGGGGATACGTTGTCGATGTTCCGCCGCTCCGGCGTGAACATCCCCTTTGACGTGCATGGGAGAAGTGCGTTGCCGGTCTGGGAGAGGTCGAGCGCGGCGCGGGTGGTACCGCCCGCGCGACCGCGGAAACTTGCCAAGGTGCCGTTCGTCGAGCTGGCCGACGGACGCGTGCAGGGCGTGGTGTCCAGCGGGTCCGACATCGGGCGCGTGTACGTGTCCTCGATCGTCGCGGGGACGTACGCGTTCGCGTGCAGCACCAACAACAACCGCCCCTGCGGCGGCGCGCGCGGCTCGTTCTGCAACCACATCCGCGCCCTCGTCACCGAGGCCGTCCTCCAGTACGGAGCGCAGCGCGTCGCCCGTTACCTGAAGGCCGACACGCCCGCCGGGGAGGCCGACGCCCCGACGCTCCTCTCGACGATGACCGCCACGCGCCCCGCACAGGGCGACACCTCGGCCGCCGCCCCCGTCTTCAGCCGGTTCCTCAGGCACCTCGCCTACCTCGAACTGGAGCCGGTCACCGCGCCGCTGCCCGAGATGCAGTGGTTCCCGCCGACGAGGGCGGTCGCCTGATGCGCACGGACCTGCTCGACGACCCCGTCGACGGACTCGACGAGGCGCTGGCCGCCGTGGACGCCTTCGACGACGCGCTCGTCGCCGGCCTGCTCCGCCCGCGGCCCGCGCAGACCGACGGCCTCGCCGCCCTCGCGGACGCCCTCGCCGGCACACCGCTCGCCTCCCTCGTCGCCGAGGCCGCCGAGAAGACCGCGGCCGGCGCCGCCGGAGAGGACCACTTCGTCGCGCTCGCCGCCGCCCGCACCGCGCTCATGGGCTCCGTCCACGACGCCCTGACGGCCCGCGTCGCCGACGTCACCGGCCGCCCGGTCGCGGAGGAGACCGCACCGCCGGCCGAAGGAGAGGAGGAGCCCGCCGCGAACGTGCTCGCCGCCGCCCGCGCCTGGCTCTGCGACCTCGCCCGCACGGGCTGGCGGGGCCTCGACCACGAACTCGTCGGCGGCGCCGCACCCGTCGTCTCCGCGCTGCTGCGGGACCCGGCGCTCCGCCGCCAGGCGGCGCTCCTCGACGGCTTCTCCGCCGAACTCGCCGCATCCTGCCCCGGGGCCGGCCTGGAGAGGATCCCGGTGCGCCGCTGGGCCGACCTGTGGTCGCGCGCCCTGCTGCTGACCCTGCCGGGAGCCGCCCGCACGCCCACCCGTTCCCCCGCGACCGGCCGTCTGCTGCCGCTCGGCGTCGACGTCCAGGAGCACGCCACCGCCGTACAGGCCCAGGTGCACGCGGTGTTCGAACCGGCCGACGGGGCGCCGCCGCGCCTGGTCCGGGCGGCGGTGTCCGCGCCCAAGCCGGACACCGTCGTCGGCGCCGGACTCTGGCAGCTGCTGCGACCCCGCATGTCGCTCCTCACCGCCGTGAGCGAGGGCCGCGCCATGGAGCTCGACGCCATGCCCCTCACCGCCGAGGGCGACCTCCTCTGGGACGACGGGCGCGCCCGCGCGGGGGAGCCCGCCGACCCCTTCGCCACGGCCCGGGTCGCCCTCGCCGGCGCGACCGACCCGGTCGCCGCCCCGCTCGACCGCCACCCGGTCCGGATCGCGGCGCCCGTCCTCCTGGAGGGGTACGCGGCGGAGCGCGAGGACGACGGAGCGGTGACGTTCGCCGTCGCCGGCCACCGGCTGGCCGTCGACGCCGACCGCGTACCGGCCGCGGGCCCGCTCACCCCGGAGGTGATCGCCGCGTCCGGCGCGTGCCTGGGCCTGCTCCGCTGGGACTCCGGGCGGTTCCTCCTCCAGCCGCTCGCCGTCGAGACGACCGTCCGGAAGAAGACCGCCGCGGTCCACGCGGGCGCGTGGGCCGGCGGCACCGCCGACAAGGCCGGAGCGCGTGCGGAGAAGGCGGCCACGGACGCGGTCGCCGTCCTGCGCGAGCGAGCGGGAAGGCTGCTGCGCTCATGACCGAAGCGACCTTCCCGCCCGGCCCCGACCCCCACGACAACCGGCGTCAGGTCCTCTACTGGCGGCTGCTCGCCCGGCTCTTCGACCCCGAGGAGCAGGCCGCCCTGGAGGCGGCGAGCCTCGCCGTCGTCGAGGACGTCGGGCTGCCGTCCGCGCTGCTCGACCCGGGCGTCTCCGTGGACTCCGTCGTCCAGCGCCACCCGGAGCTGGCCGACGAGTTCGACGGACTGATGGCCCCGGAGCCCGACCCGGACGGCGCGCGCGACCGGGCCGCCGAGGTGCGGCGCGCCGCGCTCGCGTCGAAGCTGCTGCTGAACGTCTTCGCCACCGGCTCCGGCACCGTCTCCGCCGGGCAGCTGGCCCGCTGGCAGGCGGACGCCGACCGGCTGGAGCGCGCGCTCGGGTCCCCGCCCGGCGGACCGCGCGGCGGGCGGGCGGCGGGAGCGGGCCTCACCGGCGGCGGCCTCGGAGCCGAGCTCGGCGCCATCGAGGCCGACCTCGTCCACCGCATGCACCTGCGGGAAGTGCTGGCCGATCCCGCGCTGGCCGCCCGGCTCACGCCCAGCATGTCCCTGATCGAGCAACTGCTGCGGGACAAGGGCAACCTCTCCGGAGTGGCGCTGGCCAACGCCAAGGCGCTGATCAGGCGGTACGTCGACGAGGTCGCCGAAGTGCTCCGCACCCAGGTCGAGAAGGCCACCGCCGGCGAGCTGGACCGCTCGGTCCCGCCCAAGCGGGTCTTCCGGAACCTGGACCTCGACCGCACCATCTGGAAGAACCTGACCAACTGGAGCCCGGAGGAAGAGCGGCTCTACGTCGACCGCCTCTACTACCGGCACACCGTCCGCCGCACCACGCCCCAGCGGCTGATCGTCGTCGTGGACCAGTCCGGCTCCATGGTCGACTCGATGGTCAACTGCACCGTCCTCGCCTCGATCTTCGCCGGGCTGCCCAAGGTGGACGTCCACCTCATCGCGTACGACACCCGCGCGATCGACCTCACGCCCTGGGTGCGCGACCCCTTCGACGTGCTCCTGCGTACCAACCTCGGCGGCGGCAACGACGGGCCCGTGGCGATGGCCATGGCCCGGCCGAAGATCGCCGAGCCGAAGAACACCGTGATGGTCTGGATCTCCGACTTCTACGAGTTCGACCGCTCGCAGCCGCTGTTCGAGGGCATCGAGGAGGTCCACCGCTCCGGGGTGCGGTTCATCCCCGTGGGCTCGGTGACCAGCTCCGGCCGGCAGGAGGTCAACCCCTGGTTCCGGGAGCGGTTCAAGGCGCTCGGCACCCCCGTGATCTCCGGCCACATCGACAAGCTCGTGCACGAACTCAAGACCTTCCTCACCTGAGACCGAAAGGCTTCGCACATGTCCGACCTGCTCCGCGCCCCCGCCGAGATCAAGTACGCCGAGGAACTCGACTGGCTGGAATCGATCGACGACAACCCCAAGCCCTTCTCCTGGCGCCTGTCCCCGAAGATGGTCCGCCTGTTCGTCCTCGGCTCCGAGCGCGCCGACGGCCTGGACCGGGAGGTGGCGCAGAAGTGGTTCGGCGACCGCAGCTTCGTCGAGCGCTCCATCGTCACCCTCGCCTCCGACCGCGGGCTGCTCCTCATCGGTGACCCCGGCACCGGCAAGAGCTGGCTCGCCGAACTCCTCGCCGCCGCGATCAGCCGCAACTCCACCCAGGTGGTCCAGGGCACGGCCGGCACGACCGAGGACCACATCAAGTACTCCTGGAACGTGTCGATGGTCATCGCCAAGGGCCAGTCCCGCGAGTCGATGATCCCCTCGCCGATCATGACCGCGATGGAGACCGGCACCATCGGCCGCTTCGAGGAGCTGACCCGCTCCACCAGCGACGTCCAGGACGCGCTCATCTCGATCCTCTCCGAGAAGTACATCTCGGTCCCCGAGCTCGACGGCGCCGACGGCGGGAACATCGTCTTCGCCAAGCCCGGCTTCTCCGTCATCGCCACCGCCAACAGCCGCGACCGCGGCGTCAACGACCTCTCCTCCGCGCTCAAGCGCCGCTTCAACTTCGTCCGCATCCCGGTCGTGACGAACAAGAAGAGCGAGGCCGAGATCGTCCGCTTCCGCACCGAGGAGCTGCTGCGCCGGCACGCCATCGAACTGGACGTGCCGCCCACCCTCCTCGACGTCCTCCTCCAGAGCTTCGCCGACCTGCGGGCCTCCGCCGCCGCGGCCGGTAGCGACGACGAGAAGCTGGAGTCCGCCCTCTCGACGGCCGAACAGATCGGCGTCCTGGAGGACTCGATCCTGCACGGCAACTTCTTCGGCGAGCGGACCCTGACCGCCCGCACCCTCGCGGCCTCCCTGGTCGGCACGCTCGCCCGGCGCGAGCCGGAGGACCTGGCCATCCTCAACAAGTACCTGCACGGCGTCGTCGAACCGCGCGGCAAGGAGGAGGGCGGGGCCTGGCCCGAGTTCCTCGAGGGCGGCCGCGAAGCGATCGCGAAGCTGTCGTGACCGGGACCCCGTTCACCGCGCTGCGCGGTCAACTGCACGAGGCGGCGGCGGAGTTCGCCGGTGGGCCGGACGCCCTGGAGGACATCCTCCTCGGACTGGTCGACGACGTCGACCGCGCCGTGGCGGAACCGCTGGAGATCTTCCCCGTCTGCCACCACTCGCCGGCCTCCGCCCTCGCCATGGCCCGCCGGCTGCGCGAGAAGCAGCCCAAGGTCGTCTACCTGGAGCTGTGCGAGGACATGGCGCCGCTCCTGACCGAGCTGCGCAACTGCCGACTGCCGGTGGCGGTGCAGGCGTTCGCCGGCGACATCGACGGCTTCCCGCCCGACTGGGCGCCGCTGTCGGTGGTGGCCCCGATCACGGAGGCCTCCGCCGAGTACCAGGCCATCGCGTACGCCCTCGACACCCCCGGAGTCGAACTGGTCCTCGTCGACCGCTCCTCCGACCACGTCTTCCAGTGGGACACGCGGCACGACCGCACCGACGACCCGGCACAGGACGACGCGGTCGGAACGGCGACCGGCGCCGAGACCGGGGCCGCGCTCCACGGCGAGGCCGTCGGTGTCGAGATCGGCGACCTGCGCCCGCGCTTCGCCGAACTGGAGGAGCACCTGCTGCGCCACGGCAAGGTGCGGCACTGGTCGGAATGGTGGCACCAGTACGTCGAGGTGCCCCTCGGCGACAGCGACCACGACACCTACCGCCAGGTCATGTTCCTCATCGGCAGCCTGTTCCGGCGGCTCGCGCCGGGGGACGGCGACCGCGTCCGCGTCGACGAGGACCGCGAGCGCCACATGTGGACCCGGATGCGCGAGCACCTGGCGGCCACCGGCAGCGACCCGGCGGACTGCCTGTACGTCTGCGGCGCCTTCCACGCCGCCAGCCGCGTCGACGAGTTCGGCGTGCGCGGCAGCGACACCTTCACGATTCCGCCGCGCACCGCCACGACCTGGCAGTACGGTCTGATCCCCTCCAGCAACGCGGCCATCGAGACCCAGTTCGGCCTCGCCTCCGGCTCCGTGTCGATCGCCGCGACGCAGTGGACGAAGAACCTCAGGCGCACCCGGGTGAAGCCGTACCGTCTGGAAGGACAGGCCGGCACGAAGAAGACGGCGACGAAACCCCCCGTCCCGCCCGCCGCCCTCCCCGCCGCGGCACCGGCCGAGGACTGCCTCTCCGGCTTCCTCCGGCAGCCGCCCGTCCTCGACACCCTGGACGAGACCGAACTCCTCGGCTGGTCCGTGGACATCGTCCGCGCCGCCCGGCGCAACGGCTACCTGGCCTCCACCGCCGACGCGATCGCCGTCTTCGAGACGTCGATCCTGCTCGCCGGGATGCGGGACCGGGCCAAGCCCACGCCGTACGACTTCCAGGACGCCGCGGTCACCTGCATCGAGAAGGACGGCGTGCCCGGACGCCGGGACGTGCGCCGCCTCGTCGAGATCATGATGGGCGGCGACCGGATCGGCCAGGTCGGCTACGAGGCGCTGCCGCCGCTCGCCCGC
Organism: Streptomyces sp. NPDC053513; assembly: GCF_044544765.1. Classification (NCBI taxonomy): domain Bacteria; kingdom Bacillati; phylum Actinomycetota; class Actinomycetes; order Kitasatosporales; family Streptomycetaceae; genus Streptomyces; species Streptomyces sp. NPDC053513. The sequence continues at coordinate 235,192 of NZ_JBITXP010000008.1, read as the reverse complement.
GACGTCCACGACCGGCTGGCGCCCCTGGAACTGAACCTCCAGCAGCGCGGGGTGCGCCGGGCCCTGCTCGACATGACCTCCCGGCCGGAGCTGAGGGCCTGCTCGGACGTCCTGTGGATGCTGCGCCGCCTGCTGCCGCCCGGCGCCGCCCGGCCCGTCATGGGGGAGCGGCGGCTCGGCGAGCGGTCGATCCAGGAGTCCTGGGACCTCGCCCTCGGCACCCACCAGCGGGCGCTCATCGAGCTCGGCTACGAGGGCGTGAGCCTCGAACAGGTCCTGGAGCAGCGCCTGCGCCGCACCGCCTACGGGCCGCGGGCGACGACCGCCGAGGTCCTCGCGGCCGTCGAGGACGCCACGCTGTACCTGGGCGGCCGGCGCCTCGCCGACGAGCTCGGCACCCGCGCCCTGGAGGTCCTGGCGAGCGAGCGGACGGTCGACGGGGCGCCGGAGGTCCTGCGCCGGGTGCGCGGACTCCTCGCGTACCACCGCACCAGCGAACCGGTGCTCCCGTCGTGGATCGAGTCGTTCGTCAGGGCCGGGTACGCGCACTACTGCACGCTGCTGCCGACGGCCTTCCGCGACGAGGACGCCACGGTGGGACAGGTGGCGGCGATGCTGGGCTTCCTGTTCGGCATGGAGAGCCTGGCGCTCTCGCTGGGCTGCGACAGGACGCAGCTGGAACTGGCCGTCGCCCAGGCGCACCCGCGGGACCCGGCGAAGACGGCCCTGCTGTGGGCGGCACAGGTCCAGCTGGGCACGCTCTCCCGGGACGAGCTGCGGGCCCGCTGCGACGAACTCCTCGCCAACCCCCTGACCGTGCCCTCCTATCCGCGCCACCTCAGCGGCTTCGTACACGCCCTGGAGCCGGTGCCGGGCCTCGCGGACGTGGTGGTGGAGGCCGTGTCGAACGCCTTCGGGCGCCTGCCGGACGCCGTACTGCTGCCGTGGCTCCCGGTCCTCATCACGACCCTCCGCTCGAACGCCGCGGAACTCGCCCCGCTGCTCATCCGCGAGGCGGGACGGGTCTTCCCCGCCCGGCTCGCGGCCCTGGACGCCTGGGTCCCGCCGTGGCACCACCGGCCGGCCGGCCCGCGCGCCCTCCCGGCGGCCGGCGCCCCCCGGGGCGTGGCGCTCCTCCCCGCCCACCCGGCGACCTGCGACGCCCTCGCGGAGCTCCTGGGCGGCGCGGACGGCTGGACCACGCCGGACACATCGGCCCGGGCCGGAACCGGAGCCGCGCTCCTCGCCGCCCATCCGGCCACCGCCGACGCGCTGGCGAGCGTCCTCACGGCCCGATGAACACCCCGGCCCGGCCGCGCCGCGACCTTGCGGCCGGGGAACGGGCCGAGCACGGTCGGGGAGGCCGCCCACGTGATCCGCCCCCGGCCCGTCGCCGAGGGGGTCGGCCGGCCGCCCGTCGCCGAGAGGGCCACCCGGCTCGCGTCGCCGAGAGGGCCACCCGGCCCGCCTCGCTCACCGCGGAGACGAACGGCCCGCCGTCTCCCGCGTCCCCGTCGAACCGACCAGGATCCGGCCGGAGTCGGTCACCGCGATGTCGGAGACGTGCCGCGTGCCGTCGCCCGTCGGGTGTGCGGCCCGGTAGCTCCGCCGCGAGACGGCACCGGACAAGGGCTGCCCCCACGGGGTGAACGCCGAGGACGCCGCGTACGGCGTGGCGGGCCGCCCCGCCCCGCTCCGGGCCGTCCCGGACGAGCGGGGTGACGACGGTGGAGCCCTCGGTGTGGGCGATCCGGGACGGCCGCGGCTGTTCGGGCCTCTTGTCGTCGTGCACGACCAGGGCGCTCACCCCGCCCCCGTCCGCCGAACGCCCCTCGTACGCGAGGCCGCTGACGCCGCTGCGGGAGTCACCGCCGACGGCGGGCACCACCCCGTCCACGCACGGCGGCGGTTCACTCGTCACGGTGGACTCGGGCCGCGGCGCCGTCCGCGCAGGCCGGGGCTCGGGCACCGTGACTCCATGCACGCCCGCCGCACCACGCTCCTGCTGCTCGTCGCGCTCCTCACCACCGGATGCGTGGCCGTCCCGCACGGTTCCGCACCGGGGCCACCGGCCCGTCCCGGCGGGCTCGCACCGGCCGCGGACCGGCCGCCCGCCCCGCTCCCGGCCTGGCCCGCGCCCACGGAGCCCGCCCCTCGCGAGGCCCTCACCACCACCGACCCCCGGCCGGCCCGGCCCCCCGCCCGGAAGGCCGCCGTCCCCGCTGCCGAGGAACCGGCCGCCCGCCGTCCCGGCACTCGCGGGACGGCCCCGCACCGGCCGCACACCACGGCGGACAGGCCCGGGAAGCCCGCGCACAGGAGCTCCGGGACGAGGACCGCGCCCCGCTCCTCGCACAGGAACCGGCCCGCCCCGGTCCGCCCGCGGCCTCGGACGGACGCACGGCCGCCCGAGATGCGCCGCCTCTGCCACCAGGCCGAGGACATCCAGGCCCCCATGGGCGCGGCCGACCTCTGCCGCAGCCTGTACGGCCGCTGACCGTGCACCGCCCCGGCCGTCGCCGCCTGCCCGCCGACGCCCAGCCGCCCGGACCGGCTACCGCCCGCCCGCAGACGATCGGGCTACCGCTGTGCGAACTCCCACGCCTCGATGTCGCGGTAACGGATCGGGCCCGGGCCGCGACCGTAGTTGCTGCCGACGAGATGGAGGCGCTCGGCCGCCCATCGGCGGCCGGTGAAGCCGGCGAGCCCGGCGGCGGCCTCCAGGACCGACGTCGGATCGTCGCGGCGGGCCCGGGCGAGCGTCAGATGGGGACGCAACGGCCGGTCCTCGAAGGGGATGCCGCACTCCTTCACGACGGCCCGCACCTCGGCGGCGAGCCCGTGCAGACCGTCGAGGTCGCCGTCGATCCCGCTCCACAGCACCCGGTCGTCGAAGTGCCCGCCCCCGCGCAGCGCCAGCTCCACGGGGCGCCGGGCCGCCGCGATCCCCGCCAGCGGCGGCCGCAGCAGGGGAACGGTCTCCACCGGGAGCTCCCCGAGGAACGCCAGGGTGATGTGCCAGTCCTCGATCCGGTTCCACCGCATGCGCGGGTACGCCTCGTACGCGGGGCCCAGCTCGCGCGCCAGCTCGTCCTTCGCGTCGTCGGGCGGGGCGAGCGCGACGAAGACGCGCACGGTCGCGGTCCGCGCCCCGTCGCCCGACTCCGTACCCCGTCCGGGCGCCTCAGTCATCGTCCGTACCCCGCCCACCGTCTGTCCCGCAACCGTCGGTGGCGAGGGTACGCGGTGGGCGGGGCACGCCCCGAGCCGGGGGCGCCCGCCCCCGCGCGCTCCCTCTAGGGGGTGGTTCCCCGGGGCCAGTGGGGCGCAGCACGGCACGGTCCGCGCGGGCACGGAGGGGACGGGGCCGAAGCTGTCGCCCGTTCCCTGTTCACCTGCGAAGACGGAGGTTCGTCCACCCATGACCCACGCACTCCTCAGACCCGCGGCACGGCGCGGCGGACCGGTCAGGAGGGCCGGGGTGCCGGTCGCGCTCGGGCTCGCGCTCGTCCTGGCGCTGCCCGGCGCCGCCCTCGCGGCACCCGGCGACCTCGACCCGGCCTTCGGGTCCGACGGCCGGGTGACGACCCCCATCACCGGTTCCGCGGAGGGCAACGACGTCGCGCGGCAGGCCGACGGCAAACTGGTCGTGGTGGGGATGAGCGAGGCGGGCTTCGCGCTCGCCCGTTACGGCACCAACGGAGCCCTGGACCCGACCTTCAACGGCGACGGCATCGTGACCAGCGACTTCGGCGCCGGCTTCCACTCGGCCAACGCGGTGGCGATCCAGCCCTCGGACGGCAAGATCGTCGTGGCGGGCACCACCGAGGTCGTCGCGGAGGAGGGCGGGGGCTGCTGCTTCTTCTCCGTGGCCCGCTACAACACCGACGGCAGCCTGGACACGGGCTTCGGCAACGGCGGCCTGGTGCGGGTCGACGAGTTCGGCGGCTCGGCGGACGGCGCCGACGTCGCCGTGCAGCCCGACGGCCGGATCGTCGCCGCGGGCAAGGGCGCCGACGGCGGATTCGCGCTGGTCCGCCTCACCACCGGCGGGAACCTCGACCCCACCCTCGGCGGCGACGGGGCCGTGGTCGCCGGCTTCACGCCCACCTCGCCCCAGGACGCCGGCGGCATCGCCCGGAGCATGGCCCTCCAGCCGGACGGCAAGATCGTCTCCGTCGGCTACGTGGGCAGCACCGCCTTCGACATCGGCGTGGTCCGCTACAACCCCAACGGCACCCTCGACACCACCTTCAGCGGCGACGGCATGGTCACCGCCGACTTCGGCGGCACCGAGTTCGGCAGCGCCGCCGCGGTGCAGTCCGACGGCAAGATCCTCGCCGCGGGCGCCGGCGGCGCCGGTTACGCACTGCTCCGCTACAACGCCGACGGCAGTCCCGACACCACCTTCAGCGGCGACGGACGCACCTCGGTCGCCTTCCCGGGCGACGGCGGCTTCGCGAACGCCATGGCGCTCCAGCAGGACGGCAAGATCGTGCTCGCCGGCCAGGCCGACGACCCCGACAGCTCCGAGGCCAACGACTTCGGCCTGGTCCGCTTCCAGCCGAACGGCACCGTCGACACCGGCTTCGGCGGCGACGGCTTCGTGGTCACCGGCTTCAACGACTTCGACGAGGCCCGCGGGGTGCTCGTCCAGCCCGACGGCAAGATCGTCGCGGCCGGCTACGGGGCGGGCCACCAGTTCGCCCTCGCCCGCTATCAGGGCGGCGGCACGACCCCGCCCCCGCCGTACGCCGACCTGTCGGTGACGAAGTCCGGTACGACGACCGTGAGCATCGGCGACCGCGCCACCTACACCGTGACCGTCACCAACGCGGCGTCCTCCACCGCCACCGCGACCGGGGCCACGCTCACGGACACGCTCTCCGGCGGCGGAGCGGCCCTCGTCTCGGCGGTCCCCTCGCAGGGCACCTGCACGACCACCGCCACGACGGCCGACTGCGCCCTCGGCTCCCTCGCCCCCGGTGCGAGCGCGACGGTCACGGTGACGGCCGAACCCCGGACCACCGGCACGCTCACGAACACGGCCGGCGTCACCGCCACCCAGCCCGACCCGTCGACCCCCAACACCGCCACCGCGACCACCTCGGTGAACAACGCCCGCGGCTGCACGATCATCGGCACCAGTGGCGCGGACACCCTGAACGGCGGCTCCGGCAACGACGTCATCTGCGGTCTCGGCGGCAACGACACCATCCGCGCGAACTCCGGCAACGACACCGTCCACGGCAACTACGGCAACGACAACCTCGACGGCGGCTTCGGCGACGACACCATGAACGGCGGGCCGGGCAACGACACCCTGACCGGTTACTACGGCAACGACCGCCTCACCACCACCGACGGGGTCTCCGGCAACGACACCGCCAACGGCGGCCCCGGCACCGACACCTGCACCACCGACGCGGGCGACACCCGCATCAGCTGCCCCTGAGCCCCGGCCCACCTCCGGGCGGGGGGCGCCCGCGGCCCCCCCCCCCCCCGGCCGCCGCCCCCGCCCCCGCCCCCCCCCCGGGGCGCCCCCCCCCCCCGGCCCCGGGGGGGGCCCCCCCCCCGGGGGGCCGCGCGGGGGGGGGCC